>JAOZLN010000081.1 GCA_029934845.1 Candidatus Sabulitectum sp. | reverse complement strand
TTGTTTGTCCATCAGTCTGAACGTGTCAAATCCGCTGTTGATGGGTGTCATGCTGTTTAAAACAGGAAGAGAAACCATTGCATGGGTTCTGTAGCCCATTGTTCTTTGAAGAAAATCAGGCATCCAGAGCCGCGGCACAAGACTTTTGAATTCAATATCCCTTGCACCCAGTCTTTCGTTGTATCTGATAAAATCGTGTTTGTAGTACTCGCTGGCAAAAACTGCCCTTGGGCTTGTGTGGGGCATTAAACCCATGAGAAGGTTGTAATGTGATGGTGCAGTCCAGCTTGCATAACTGTATCTGTCTTCTGTTTCTCCAAGCTTCATAATGGTTTCAGGAGCAGCTTCCATGAAAGAGTCGTAGCGACAACTGTCCAGCACCACCACAATGAAGTTGTTCATGTTATCGTATGGCGGTGCAGTTCTTGCCTGTCGCTTTGTAACAGGTGTATTTTTCTTTCTGGTAAAAAGACCCAATTTGTACTCCTATCTTCGGGGCAGCAGAGTGCTTGCAATGTCTGTCATAACAGCTTCAGACCAAAGGGCTCCAATTACAGACATCTCTTCAGCAAGAACATTGAATCCCGACTCTTGCATGTTCTTTTCATATCTGTAATTTTTCTGGAAAAGCACTTCGCTCCCTCTGCTTCCCAGCAAAGTCACATCAATATCAAGAACTGCGATCCAGGTTGTACTGTCTATCTGGGTTGCCCCGAATTCTCTTACATAGCCTTCCACAGTAAGAATATTATTCACGCTTGCAGCTGTTCTGAAGATTGCAGGATAGTTGCCGGTTACCCCCAGGTCTCGAGACAACATCTCACCAAGCATGGCTCCGGGACGAGTTACCCATCTGTTACTGGAACTCTCGGAAATGCTACCGTCATTGTATCGTATTACCATGCCAGAAAGCTGATAGCTTCCTGACGCATCAAAATCCTTGATCCTGAGAACATCACTGAAAATCAAATTACCATGTTCGATCGGTGGATCCCATCTGAGAAACCACTGAAAGGATGGAGCAGAATCACCGCCCCCCAGTGGTACATTCACAGTAATACATCCTGTAAAAATCAACAGAGTTGCAATAGAAATTGCTGTAAGCTTTTTCATCTCCACATATCCTCTCCTCTGGAATCGGAGGAAAACCCATCCAGCAATCTGTTGATTGCCGGTAGCATAATACTGATCTCTCGAAGAATAACTTCAGTATCATCAAATGTGCTTTCCATATCATCTGCTATATATGTTACTGTACTGCTGAGGTTTTCAAGCTCATCCATGAAATTCCGGACATCGTCCACAATAGAATCTACGTCGCCTTCAGCCTCAACTATGGCAGATGTCAGCTCAAGGCCAAGATTGTTGTACGTGATCAGCACCCTGTCTACATTATTCATTGTGTTTGTTATTCTACATCCCAAAGAATCACACTGCAGATCGCCCAGTATTGTGTTTATCATTGTCAGAGCAAGTATGGCCTGATCGTTCAATTCTTTTGCGTCTATACTTTCCATTATCTCAAACAAACGGGTTATACCTGTTGTTACAGATTGCACAGTACCCGAGCGAACAGGTATCACCGGCAGGTCAGAATCGAAAGAAAGCTGATACTGTTCATATTGTCTGCTGACTGAATCCGGAAGGCTCTCAAGATTAACATTCCGAAGCCCGGTTATGCCGGTAACGTAAAGAGAAGCAACAATGGTACCGTCAACCTTGAACTTATCATCAACGATCTGAAGAATAACTTCAACCAGTCTTCCATCTGGAGCAATTCCGATTGAAACCACAGACCCCACCGGGACGCCGTTGTAATTAACAGAACTGCCTATATTCAAGCCGCTTACGCTCCAGGCGTAGTAGCAGGCATAATTCGTGCTTGGGTCTTTGGTAAACCCGCCAACAAGCCAGAAAATTGCTCCCACAAAAAGAGTCATAACAAGCACAAAGAATATTCCAAGCCTTAGTTTATTGGCTCGCAATGCCATAGCTACTCTCCTATCTTTCTACCGAAAAAGGCTCTGACTCTCGGATCTTCTGAGTTGTCGGCAAGATCACGAGCAGATCCAGTAGCAATAATACCCTGCTCATCAGGGTCAAGCATAATTACCCTGTCAGATATTGCAAAAATACTGGGCAGCTCATGTGTAACTATTACTAAAGTTGTACCAAGTGATCTGTTCACCGATAGTATTGTTTCGTCCAGTTCTGCAGATGTAACAGGATCAAGACCCGCAGAGGGTTCATCAAAGAACAAAACCTCGGGATCAAGTACCATTGCCCTTGCAAGACCAGCTCTTTTCTGCATTCCCCCGGAAATTTCAAGTGGATTTTCAAAAGCAGCATGCTCCATTCCAACCACTTCAAGTTTGCTCAAAGCAACATCCATCATTTCGACTCTGTTCAGATTCGTAAATTCTTTCAGAGGTAACATAACATTCTCGATAACAGTATAGTTCCCAAGAAGAGCACCTGACTGGAAAAGAACACCCCACCGCCTTCTGGCGGAATCCAGTGCCTTACTGCTGCTCCAGATATCTATCCCGTCAAACAGAATTCTACCTGAATAGGGTTTTTGCAGACCAACCATATATCTGGTTATGGTTGATTTACCGCATCCGCTCCTCCCCACGATAACCAGTACTTCTCCCTTGAATACATCCATGCTGACATTCTGTAAAACAACACTGCCATCGTAGCCTCCGGTGAGAGATTCAATCTGAATTATTTTTTCAGTCATAGTGATAATCCAGGTCTGAGATGTACAAACACCAAGGAAAGAAGTGCATCTACAAGAATCACCAGAAAGATACTGACCACAACGGCTGAGGTAGTCGCCTTACCAACTGCTGCAGGTCCTCCACGAACCCTCATGCCCATGTAAGAGCCGGTCACCGAGATGATAGTAGAATAGAAAAAAGACTTCACAACTCCCCAGTACAAATCAAAGGGTATGAGAGCCTTTCTGACTTCAGCGATATACACCGCTGATGGCATTTTTAGAAAAAAACCTCCTGCTGCAAGACCTCCCGCCATTCCAGCAAAATTTGCAACTGTAACAAGCAGAGGCATAACGATAAAAAGTGCAATCATCTTGGGAGTAACAACATATCCATACAAGTTAAATCCCATAACCTCCAGAGCATCTATTTCCTGTCTTACTTTCATTGTTCCAATCTCAGCAGCGAAGGCTGACCCGGATCTACCTGCGACAAGAACAGCCGTCATCATAGGTCCAATCTCCCAGCAGATACTATAGGCCAGAAGAGCCGGCATAAAGAGCTCTCCGCCGAACTGTTTCATCTGATAGCCGGCCTGGTAACCAAGAACAACTCCCATAAGCCAGTTGAGAGCAATCACAATAGGCACAGCCATTACACCGGACTGCTCCATGTAGTAGGCAGTAATAGGTCCTCTGACTTTGCCAGAAAAAAGAGCCCTGAAGGCTTGTGCAGTGAAAGATAACAGACCCGATACTGTATCCCACGTTGCAAGAACCCTGTCTCCAATGTCTTCAAAATTGTAGAGAAGAGTGCGTTTGGGGGCAGGAGCAATAGATCTGTTATCTATTGCTCTGAATCTAGCAAATGTCTTCTGGATATCAGTGTTCATTGACTGGCAGAGTAAAGATATTCCTTTCCTCTTTTTTGCCTCGGATACAGACCAGATGCGAGCGGCAATGCTGGCATCTATACTCTTGCAGTTAGTGAAATTCAGAATTGTCTCGCTGGCAGTAATGCCCTCAAGTGAGGAAGTTACCTCTCGTATATCCGTGATGTTGAATCTGCCAGTAAAACTGATTATATCGCCATCGTGGACGATTTCACCTTTCAAAAAACTACCGCCTTTCAATTCACACCGTTACTTGTTTTGTGAAGCTAATGTTAATATACATAGTTGAGTGTGGCAGAGGCATCAATTGAGTGTTCTTAGAGGGGGTTGATCTTGGGAACAATAGTTTTTCTTATTCTGCGATTCGGTTTTGGAATCAACAACTACGGCGATGGCCAGACACTGGCAACACTGGTCTCACTTGATACCATAGCCATGGTTCTGTACCTTCAATTCAGGAAGAAATAGAAGGGTCGACCAATTCTTCAAAAGTGTGTCTGAATGAAAGCAGAACCTCTGTAAAAGTGCTGGACAAGCGATTACGGGGCCATTCAAGACTTAAAGATTCATCCCGTACGATACGACCGGGTCTGTGACCCATAACTACTATCCTGTCCGACAGGTACACTGCTTCCTCTATGTTGTGCGTAACAAAGATCACCGTTGTAGACAGTCTTCTACAAAGGTTTCGAAGCATCTCCTGAAGGTTTATCCCCGTTCTGGTATCCAGCGATGCAAATGGTTCATCCAGAAGAAGAAGATCGGGACCTGTAACAAGGCCTCTGGCCAGTGCTGTTCTTTGCTGCATTCCACCTGAAAGCTCGTGGGGAAAACTCTTGCGAAATTCATACAATCCCACAAGATCAAGAATTTCTTCAGCTTTTGATCTGCAGAGATCTGCAGCCATACCTGCTGCCTTCAGTGGAAACTTTATATTGGATTCAATGTTCATCCAGGGAAACAGGGCTCCCTGCTGAAATACATAGCCAAGTCTTCCTTTTTCGCTACTTATCTCTCCGCAGTCGGCCTGCTCCAGTCCGGAAATTACTCGAAGAAGTGTGGTCTTACCACAGCCAGTAGGTCCCAGAAGACAGACAAATTCGCCGTTCTGAACAGATAGATCAATTGGACCAAGAACCCGTAAGTTCTTCCCTGATATATCTGAATATGATTTTTCAAGGTTCATAATGGACAAAGACATATCAACGCTCCCTTGCCCTGAGAAGAAGCCATTTCTCACCGAGCAATTCCAGCCCCCGTGAAAAAACAAGCCCTATGATCGCAATTATGAATATGCAGGCCAGCATAATATCCAACCTTGAAAGCTGGTAGGAATACCTGAGCAAATAGCCTATACCCGAATTTGTTCCTGGAAGCATCTCTGCTGCAATAATTACCATCCAGCACCTGCCAACAGCCATTCTGTACCCTGCAAAAATGTCTGGAAGTGAAGCTGGAAGCAAAACATGTCTAAAGATGAACAACCGGCTGGCACCAAGCACTCTGGCAGCTTCAATGTATACTTTCCTTACTCCTCTGACACCGTGCATTGTCTCCAGGATCACGGGAAAGATCCCTCCCCATGCCAGAATAAAAACCATACCAATCTGAAGCTCGTTAAGAATATTCCTTGAGTACTTCAACTGGTTCAGCCCCAGAACTTCCGTGAAAGATGTGTCCTTGAAAATAATTATGGAAAGCGGTAAGAGCGCAATGGGAGACAGAGGCCTGGCAAGCTCTGTGACTAAAAAAGTAAAATGCCTGAACCGACCGCTTGCACCCATAAGAAACCCGATTGGTGTTCCCAGCATAATGGCAATTGAAAGCCCCAGCAGAACCCTGATCAGGCTGACCCCTGTATTCCAAAAAAGAGAACCGCAACTCAACAGATCCGCAGACGGATCCAGAAGAACATCAAGCACAGCACCGGGAGCAGGTAGAATTGACCTGCTGCTGAAGAAAAACCATAGAGAGGCAAGCACTAAAGGCATGATCAGCCCGGGCAGAAGGCCTTGCACCTTCTGCCTGAGATCTGTTCTTACTTTCTTACGAAGAGCCAGGCGGCTCATTAACTCAATCCTTCAGCTTCTACCTGTATTCTTCAGGTAAGAAACTGAAATTCGTGATAATATCCATCTCTACACCACTGTCGGCATTCAGAAGAGTACCTGTGAATACATTCAATCCACGCATATGGTTCAGGATAGCGCCCATGTTGTCTGCCCAGTCTTCTGTAACGTGAACATCATAAAGGCTTGTAGCCATTGATACCAGTTCAACCTCATAGGGTGTACCGATCCATTCAGCTGCAGCAGCAGCTGCCTCTTCCGGATTCTCGTTAATAAATTTGGTAGCATAAGCAAAAAGCTCAAGAGCTGCGGCTACCTCGCGAGGTTTTTCAGCAAGAACTTCTTCTGTTGCAGCAATGGCACAGCATGGATGGTTCTCAAAATCACCTGGAGGAAGCATTGAAAGCTCGGCAACACACTTGCCAATCTCATTGTATTCTGCCATGGCGCATGCCGGATTATTGGATACATAAGCATCAATCAAGCCCTCCTGAAGGGCGGGGTTAAGATTTGGTTGACCCTGTGCGTTGTACAGAATAACCTGTGCACCTGTAACATCGCCTCCGGCCATGGCAAATGAAACGCCCGACTCGGAAAGAGCACTCTGGAAAATTATCAGTGCAACTGCTTTGGGGCTCTTAAAACCGACAGTAACCGGTTCTTCAGATTCATTAACCCAGGTAACAAATGTTTCCCAGTCTGTAACCTGATCATTGTCCGCTGTGACAACAAGCATATCGCCTCGCTGATGAAGAGGGCTCACCATAACAATAGGGTTGCCCTGATCTATACTGGAGACGAATGGAACCACGCCTCCAAAACCAAGTTCAAACAACCCAGCCTGCATGTTGTTCGGAACATTGATAGCCCCCTGAGACTGAATGAACTCAATTTCTGCGATCTGTTCGTTGTCTTCGATCAAAGCATAGAAGCTTTCTCCAAGAGGAATCAGGTACACAGGAAACTCTGCATGCATCATCTCACTTCTAAGGGCTGCCACAAAAACGGCCGTATGATGGTCCTGCTTGACAAAACCAATTTTCAAAGACACTGCATCCGGATTTATTACAATATCTGCTACGGGAATATTTTCTGTAACGGGGACATCTAACGGAGCGCTCTCATCAACATGGGTGTCAACCACTGGCTGAGGTGCCTGTTCTCCACAGCCAACAACAAAAACAACAACAAGGAATGCAACAAGTGCGAACACTGTCTTTCTCATAACCCCTCCGATTTACATAATTTTCCTGCTTCAGACAAACCTAGAACTTCTGCCTGATTGTGCTGATTCACAAAAAAAGCGGAGCAGCTAGAACCCGCCACCGCTGTTCCAAAAAATACGCCGTTTCATGAACCTAGTCAACAGGCAAAGATTCGGTTATAATACCAGTCTTAATGTATGAACTTCAGAATTTCATGTTTACGCAACTTCATATATTATGAGTTTACAAAGTAATCTGCAGCTCGCGAAACCTCCATAAATACCTTATCAGCTTCTGTTACAGCTCGTTACCCTTCTTTTTCTGTAAATTTGTTGTTCCCCCCTCCCAACTCTTGTTAACTCCGCAAAATGAACTTCCTTATACTCTTGTTATTGCTCACTTTAGAGAATTTATCAAAGAGTGTTTAATGAGAATTGCTCTCAAATGCAAAAGAACATGTTTACTCGCCCCTGACGAAGGGGTTTTACCCAACTTCCCGAAAACGGTGTTATATTCATTGCATGAGTACAAATGAAACAAAATTGGAAAATACAAAGCTCTGGATATTCGATGCCGACGACACCCTGTGGGAAAGCGGTCTTTACTTCAGACGTGCTGAGGAAGATTTCACTGCTCTTATGACCAGTCTGGGGTTTGACCCGGAGGAAACAAGATCAGAGATTCACATAAGAGACATTGAGAGGCTTTCCGTCACAGGATATGGAGCTCGACCGTATATGGCGACACTGAAACTGATTCTTAAGGAAAAGGTAACACATCTTACTCCGTATATGCTTGCCAGTATAGATTATATATCAAATAGTCTGCTGCATCATCCTCTTGTGCTGTTACCGGGTGTTCTTGACTCTCTCAGCCGGCTGCACAGCGCAGGCAAACGGATGTTCGTTTACACCATGGGCGAGAAAGATCACCAGATCGACAAATTTAACCGGTCTGGTATCTCACAGTATTTTGAGCATTGTACAGTTGTTGCTTTAAAAACAAATGAAACTATGATTGAACTGCTAGCCACAGCAGGAGTAACCCCTGCCGAGGCATGCATGATAGGAAACAGCCCGAGGTCCGACATCAATCCAGCCATTGGATGCGGCGTTAACGCAGTCTATGTGCAACGCCCACACACATGGCTGGCAGAACAAACCAAGTTTGCCGAACCCGGACTTGTTACAACCGTAGCCGGTCTACCTGACATTCTGCCTTTAGCAGGAGTGATTTAGACCTGCTCAGCCCCTTATAAAGGGTGCGTTGACAACTCTGGAGGAATTATGGCTCTGATCAATTTACTGAATAAGAACAACATTGAGGTTAACCTTAGTGTAAAAAACAAGAAACAGCTTATATCCGGAATTGCGGAACTCGCTTGCAAGAGTCCTGTTCTGAAAAACATCAGTTGCACCGTGCTTGAGGAAACTCTTATGGCAAGAGAAGAGCTGGCTTCAACAGGTCTTGGTAGCGGTGTTGCTATTCCTCACTGCAGACTTCCCGGTCTTTCAACTTTTGTTGTGGGTGTTGCAATCACGAAAAAAAGCATTGATTTCGATGCGATCGACAATGAAAAAGTGAACATCTTTCCTTTCGTCATCGGCCCTGAAGAAAGCCCGAAAGAGCACCTCAGGGTTCTTTCAGGAATGGCGCGGTTGCTAAGGAATCCAGAAACAAGAACTGCAATGAGGAAAGCCAGCACAGCAGAAGAACTTTTCAATCTGCTTAAAGGACTTCTTGAGGATGTACCTTCAACAACTCCTCAGCCTGCAGGTCCAGGGATGAGAATGCTTCATGTCTTTGTAAGAAATGAGGAAATATTTAACGATGTTCTTCAAGTGTTTGCCTCTGGAGAACAAATAGGAGCAATGGTTCTTGAGGCTCATGAGTCAACGGAATACCTGTCTAGCATGCCTATCTTCGCAGGCTTATGGAATAATGACCTGAACACATTCAGTCGCATCATAGTTGCCGTCGTGAAAGACACTCTGCTTAATCAGACTCTTCGCAGT
>JAOZLN010000080.1:1899-8916 GCA_029934845.1 Candidatus Sabulitectum sp. | reverse complement strand
AATATCCCTGAGCCGGAAGGAACCCTGCATGCAGCAGTATTTACTTCTCCCTGTGCCCATGGTAATGTGCTGTCTCTGGATACTTCCCAGGCAGATTCCATGCCGGGAGTATTCATGATAATTACCGCTGACGATATTCCCGGAGAAAATGAAATAGGAAATATCATCATGGATGAACCTCTGCTTGCAGCAAAAACTGTTCATTTTATAGGCGAACCAGTGGCGGTAGTGCTTGCAGATACCAGTTCTCATGCTTACGAAGCAATGAAGACAATTTCAATGAAACTTCATGAGCTGAAGGCAGTCAGTGATCCGCGGGAAGCTGCAAGGCTGGGTGACCTGATAGTTCCACCAAGAACATTTTCCTGTGGAAACACTGTTACCGCACTGAAGGAATGTGCACACATAATCCGCGGGAGATCAGAAACTGGAGGACAGGAACACCTTTACCTGGAAACACAGAGCGCTCTGTGCATCCCCGGCGAAGGAAATGTGCTTCACATAACATCATCTACACAGAGTCCTTCATTTGTACAAAAGATTGCAGCCAGGGTACTGGGGCTGCCCATGCATATGGTTCAAGTAAATGTTCCCAGGCTGGGCGGTGCATTCGGCGGCAAGGAAGACCAGGCAACCCCGTGGGCTGTTATAGCTGCTCTTGGTTCGCATCTTTCAGGAAGAGCTGTAAGGTTGATCCTTAATAGACATGAAGATCTGGTATGCACAGGCAAGAGACATCCGTATTCCTGCGACTTTACAATCGGCCTGAACGAAGACGGTAAGATTCTTGTCTGGGAAGTTGATTACTACCAGAACAGCGGTGCTGTTTCAGACCTGTCCACTGCAATTCTGGAAAGATCACTTTTTCACAGCACGGGCAGCTACTTTGTTCCAAACGTTCTTGCTACAGGTTACTGCTGCCGTACAAACCTGGCACCAAATACTGCTTTCAGAGGTTTTGGCGGCCCGCAAGCCATGTTTGTAATGGAAGCCGCCATCCACAAAGCCTCGGTAGAAACTGGTATACCAGTGGAAGTAATACAGGAAACAAACCTTCTGCAGCCAGGAGATTTCTTCCCATACGGAATGGAATACAGCTGTAATGAGGTTAGAAACTCATGGCATCTGGCAGAGGAATTCTCGCACATCAACGATTCCCGAAGATCAATTCAAAAGTTCAACAGAGAAAACAATCATTTTAAAAAAGGTATGGCCATCATGCCTGTGTGTTTTGGTATTTCATTCACCACCACTTTCCTTAACCAGGCAAGTGCTCTGGTGCATGTATACACCGATGGCAGCGTCAGTATAAGTACCGGAGCAGTTGAAATGGGACAGGGCGTGAACTCCAGGATCAGACAGGTAGCAGCTGAGGTTTTCTCCATTCCGGTGGAACGAACAAAGGTAGAATCAACAAATACATCAAGAACCGCAAACACATCGCCAACCGCTGCCAGCTCCGGTGCTGACATGAACGGCAATGCTGCATTAATTGCCTGTCACGAGATCAGAGCAAGACTGCTTGAAATTGCTGCAGAAAGCCTTTCTCTTGAAAAAGAAAACCTGTATCTGAAAGATTCATCTGTTTGGAACGGGCAAAACAGAACAGAACTGTCATGGGATCGGCTTGTTACAGCTGCATATATGCACAGAACAGATCTATCCAGCCATGCACACTATGCCACACCGGGGATACACTTTGATAAAACAACAGAGAAAGGAAGACCGTTCGCATATCATGTAACCGGCACTGCTGTAACAGAGGTAACGGTAGACTGCCTACTGGGCACCTACAAAGTTAACAGGGTAAGCATCGTTCATCAGGGAGGCGAGCAGCTTAATCCTCTGGTTGACCGGGGTCAGGTAGAGGGTGCTCTACTCCAGGGTATCGGATGGGTAACCATGGAGGAACTGGCCTGGGACGGTAAAACCAAACGGCTTCTTGCGGACACCCTTGCCACTTACAAGGTTCCAGGCATAAACTTCACACCTGACCAGGTAAACATTCTGTTTGCCGAAGGCGAGAAACTTGAAGACGGAGTGGGGCTTAAGGGATCCAAGGCCATAGGAGAACCTCCATTCATGTATGGGATCGGAACCTGGTTCGCCATTCTTCAGGCCATAAGATCTTTCAACCCGGAAGTCTCTGTTAATTACACGGCTCCAATGACCCCGGAAATGGTTCTTATGGCGTTAACTGAAAGCGACAAGAGTTGAAGTATAAACGATCCGACATAACCAGAGGCGTTATTATCTACCCTCTTGGTGACACAGTAGCTGCTCTTTTAATGCATGAGTTCTCTGTTCAGCGATTACTTGGAATGGTTGTTGTTGGGGGGTTGATCTACTCGCTGGAGATCCCAGCATGGTTCTGTTATATAAATGAGAGATACAGGGGTATGCAGAGAACTCTTATGGCAATGCTCTACTTTAATCCACTTTGGATCGCCAGGCATCTGCTATTCATCTTTTTCTTTTCGGGACAGATTTCCATGGTTCACTGGTCAATTCTAACAATTGCACTAAAATCTTTTGCGGTTAACCTGCCTGTTGCCTTTGCTGCCAACTACATTATTCAGAACAAGCTCCCTCTGAACTGGCGGTTCTTCTCCAGTGCGGTGTTTTCATCACTAATGGCCATTTACTACGCATTAAGCAGGGTGATATTTAAATGAAAAATCTTGACCTTTTTCTTGGCTCCAGACCCATGAGGTCTGTTCTGTGTATTGTTGCAGAAATCGCTGGAAGCTGTCCAGGCAGGGTGGGCTTTAAAATGATAGTTCCTCCTGATGGTCCCTGCACAGGTTCGGTTGGCGGAGGTTCAATGGAATTCCAGGTAATCAGGAAAGCCCGGCAAATGCTTCTTTCCGGTGAAGAAAAACCTCGTATGGTTTCATTTGATCACACTGCGAGTGCGGAACCCCAGGAAGGATCAGGCATGATCTGCTCGGGAAAACAGAAAATAATTCTGATCCCGCCTTCACCTTTCGAATATGAGCTGGAAGGAAAACAGGGGTTTCAAGTAGACATGAACGGACTTAACCTGCTTGACGTATCTCCTGATGATCCCGGGCTTTACACAGTTGGGAATTCCTGGAAATACAATGAGAGAATTACCCCTCCCCTGACTGTCTACATCTTTGGCGGCGGTCACTGCGGGCTTGCCCTTACTTCAATAATGAATACACTTGATCTTCGTGTGGTGGTAATTGATGACCGCAAACATGTGTGGACAATGGAAGAAAACCAGGCAGCATGGAAAAAAATAATCAGGAACTACAGCGATGTCTCATCAATTGTACCAGACAACGGAAATGCCCTTGTGGTTATCATGACCGCCTCCCACGAAGGAGACTCGGTTGTACTAAAACAGATGCTGACTTTAAACTTGAGATACCTTGGCATGATGGGCAGCAAAGCTACCGCAAAACACATACTGGCAGAAATGCAGTCCCTTGGTTTTACAGAAAAGGAACTCAGCTCTGTTCATACACCAATAGGAATTTCAATCTCAAGCCAGACACCTGCAGAGATCGCTGTAAGCATAGCCGCTGAAATAATAATGGTTTTAAACAAACGCTGATGCGGTACTATGGTCCAACGGCTCTTCCCTGTGAAAACAATCAGTGATTGATCAGACTGTTCACAAATGGAATGGCGAAGAGAAGGGCGAACAGAATAGTGATAAAGATCAGGAATGCTTTTGAATTGCCTTTCCCAGGTGAAACTTCTTCAGAGCCGGATCTGTCTTTCAGGCTTGCCAGAACAAGCAGCCCAACAATGGAAAGCAAACCAAACAGACAAAAGGCAGGATGCCTGCCTTTCGCCTTTGCATAGTAATAGAATGCTACTATCAGCACAACCGATCCTGCCAGCTGAAGAAAAGGAATATGGCTGATGGTTCCATAACCCTGAACAATGATTCCAAAGATTCCAACTATTAGACTTACATTATTATATTTCTTGACCAATTTCATACCCTCTGTCATTGATTAAAGTATTATTCGGGAATAACAATCACCCTGCATACAATTCTTTCAGCACAGCCCGGGAAACTACCGGACTTCAATTACCTGAATGGTATTGAACTGGTCATCACACAAATGAAAGTCAAGCTGGCTGTTGTTAAAGACATTACCGGATATCTCCTCCGCAAAACTCCTGAGTATTGTCAGGTTTTCAGGATTCTCCTCTGTTCCATCCAATACAATCATGCGAAACTCATACACCGCACCAGCTTTCGAGAGCAACACAGGTATGTCTTTCTCATCAAAGAAACCATTTTGAACCAGATATTCTCCAAGAGCATTAACTTCTTCCAGAGAAACCGTGGAAGTATAATTAACACCACCAGGATTAAGCCGAACATAGGAAATCTCCAGCAGGGTATTCATACGGGAATCACAGAAATGTATGGAAACCGGGTTTCCTTCAAAAACATTCTCCGACAGTTCATGAACAAAGAATACCGCGATCCTTACAAAGTTCTGATCCTGCTCAATTCCCTCAAGAACCACCATTCGAAATTCGTATACCGCTGCCGGCTTTGTGAGTTGTACGGTCTTTCTCTCACCATCAAAGAAACCCGATTCTATCAGATACTCTCCCAGTCTGTCAGCTTCCCCGGTGGTAACGGTGGAGGTGTAATAAAGCTGGCCGCCGTTAAATTCTAAAAGCTTTCCCAGGTCCTGCATGCATCCACTGGAAAAAATCAACAGAACTGCCAGTAGCAGTGCGAATATCAATGAGTAGTGCTTTGTGATGATCGATCTCCTTTCCGCCCGAGAGCCTTACGGATCTTGCCTGCAAGGGCGTAAATGGTAAAAGGTTTCTGAATAAAAGCCAGCCCTTCTTCAAGAACTCCGTGTTTTGTAATAATCTCATTTGTGTAGCCTGACATAAAAAGAACCCTGATATCAGGAGATATCTTATGGATTGCCTTAAAAAGCTCTTTGCCGTTCATCTCGGGCATCACTACATCAGTAAGCAGCAGATCTATCCTTCCCTGGAAAGATCTTACAATAGCTATTGCTTCAGCCCCGCTCTCAGCAGGGAAAACAAGATAACCCTGCTGTTTGAGAAGAGTAAGGGTAAGATCCCGGACCCGCTTATCATCCTCTACCAGAAGAATTGTTTCAGTACCGGTTAGTACCGATACAGATTCTTCCATGCTGGCGTTCAAACTGACTGGCTCAACAGCAGCGGGAAGGTAGATAAGAAAAACGGTGCCCCCACCGGATCTGTTCTGAACCTCGATAATGCCGCCGTGCTGCTTGATAATGCCCTGTACCGTAGACAGCCCCAGCCCTGTTCCGTGCTCACCCTTGGTAGAATAAAATGGTTCAAACATGTGCTGCTTCACCTCTTCGCTTACTCCGCATCCGGTATCACTTACTGAAAGCAAAAGAAAGGAACCTGGAAGAACCTCGCTGTATCGACTGGTGAATTCCTCTTCAAGAAAAACACTTTCAGTTCCAAGAGTCAGAGATCCTCCCTCCGGCATGGCGTCTGCGGCGTTTACCGCAAGGTTCATCAGTACCTGTTCTACCTGACCTATGTCTGCCATAACAGGTGTGGTGTGATCAGAAAGGCTCAAAATAATCTTAATGTCTTCCGGAATTGTTCGTTTGAGCAGCTTCTCCAGATCGGAAATAATTCTGTTCATGTTCAGGGGTTTGTAGTTCAGGGTCTGCTTTCGGCTGAAAGCCAGAAGCTGATGAACCAGATCTCTTGCCCGAAGCCCTGCGTGTATTACTTCATTTACAGAATCTCTTCGCGAATCCCCAGGGCCAAAATCACCCAGCAGCAGTTCACTGTATCCCAGAATAGGAGTAAGCAGGTTGTTAAGATCGTGGGCAATCCCACCTGCAAGGCGTCCAATGGATTCCTCTTTCTGCGACTGCCTGTATTGTTGTTCCAGTTTTAAATTCGCTGTGATATCACGCTTTACCGCAACATAGCTTATAATTTTGCCAGAGCTATCAAGCACAGGTGTGATCGTTGCCTCTTCGGTGTACAGTGTTCCATTCTTCTTTTTGTTGATGAATCGACCGCTCCAGGTATTGCCACCGGTGAGAGTGTTCCATAATTCCCTGTAAAAGGAAGGATCATGTTCTCCACTTTGTAAAACCCTGGGATTCTGACCATAAGCCTCGGCTCGGGTGTACCCGGTAATCTGCTCGAAGGCAGGGTTTGTGTATTGTATTACTGCTTCAATATCTGTAATTACAATGGTCTCTGCTGACTGTTCGATGGCAGTTACCAGCAACTCTCTTTCTTTCTGCACTTCCACTATATCAGTAACATCACGCAATGCTTCTATAACATGGGTAACTTTGCCGTCTGTGCCTTTCAAAGGGGAGAGCAGAACATCATAGTACCGGGCAATACCGCCTGAATCCATATGAATGTGCCTGCTGGAAATCGTTTCACCGGTTTCAAACACTTCCAGCAACCGGCAATCGTTGTTTTCATTCTCATGGCATGGAACGCTGCTTGAATGGGCTACTTCGTAACAGAACCGCCCTATTACCTCTTTCCGGTTGTATCCGGTATTATCCAGAAAAGAGTTATTCACATCCACAACCCTGTAATCACTGTCAATAACAATAATATTATCGTGCAGCGAGTGAAGCAGGGTGCGGTAATACAGTTCTTTTTCTTCCAGGGCAAGTTCTGCCTCTTTGTGTGATGTAACATCGTTAAAAATGGCCACGATCTCTCCGGTATCAAGCTTGTAAACAAAATGCTCACGCCACCCTGATATCCTGTCATCCTCGTAAAACACCGGTTCATCACGACTTGACTCCCCGGTTCGCCAGACTTTTCTGAGCATATCAAGAAGCCCGTTCCCGATCACTCCGGGAAACACATCAGTAACACGCTTCCCTGCAACAAATTCTTCAGTGACTTTGTTCATCCTCTGTGCGGCAGGGTTCAGCTGAATAAATTCGAAATCTTCCCCGTCACTAACGCTTTTGAAAACGGCAACGCCACTGCTCATGTGATTGAACATGC
>JAOZLN010000080.1:0-1799 GCA_029934845.1 Candidatus Sabulitectum sp. | reverse complement strand
TCTTGAGATACCCTGTATCCCAATGGGCTCTTCACTACTATTGAAAAGTACGCGCCCTTTGATCTCCAGAGGGATCATGCGCCCGTCACTGTGCCGCATATCAGCCTCAACCAGAACAGGGTCAGACCCAATTCCACTCTTTATCATTTCAGCGATTGTTTTTTTGAGCATGGTATAAATATCTTTATCAACGATCTTACTCACACATGAGCCAACAATACTTTCGGGAGAATACCCAAGCACTGTCTGTATTGCAGGGGTGACATATGTGATATTCAGATCAAGATCCACCATCCAGATAATATCAGAGGTGTTGTCTTCCAGAAGACGGAACAGTTCGCTGTTTGCCTTAAGGGCTGCTTCTGCCTGGCTTGATTCAGAAACATCGTGAATCACAAACATAGACCGCTTCTGCCCAGACCAGTTCGTTGCAGTTGCCGATATTTCAACAACCGCTTCAGTTTCATCTTTTCTTGAGATTATGCACGTGCAAACGGGTTCAACAGGCTTGCCGGCCATGACATCTTTCGTGAGCTGTTCGAAAGTTTTGCCGTCTGAGGAACTGTCAATATCATGGCTGTTCATTTCAAGAAGCTCTTCAGTGCTGTAGCCTGTTATCCGGGCAAATCCGGGATTGACGAAAATGTGATTTCCTTCTTCGTCAGTAACCACCACACCATCCGGCAGGTTTTCAATCAGATCCCGAAAACTCTGCTGGCTGTCAGCGGTCTTATCAGCAACAATATGGTTTTCCCTCATGGGGTCAGACACCATGAATCCTCTCTGCTTGAAACAGACAATACTGTAGCGAATCTTGCGGTGTCAAGGCATCTTCTGAATTACAAAGAGGTTGTTTCTATATCTCAGGCTCCGGTCATGGGAATGCGAAACCGCTTGGCAAAAAGAAATACAAGGTTTCTGAAACCGTCTCGCCAGAGATTCAATTTAGCCTTGCCTACCCTGCTGGAATAGCTGAAAGGAATACCTTTTTCCGCACGCTTGATATCTTTGCAACTCCATACTTCAATCTTTAGCTCCTCGGAGAATGGCATGCCATCACTGGTAAGGTTGATCTTGTCAAGAATTTCTCTGTGAAAGATCCACATCCCCGACTGGCTGTCCATTATCTTCTTCCAGAAAAGAAGCATGGTGAAAGCGGTAAGAACAAGGTTACCGCTGAATCTCATGACGTTGTTCAGTGTACCGGAATGATCATCCGGGATCCGTCTGGCAGAAATAAAATCCAGATCGTTCTTCAGAAGTTCCCTGATAAGCTTCGGAATATCCTGTACGGGGTATGTGCCATCGGCATCTGCAGTACATACAATATCGGTATCAACCGCTGCGAAACCTGCTTTGTAGGCACTTCCATAGCCCTTAACGGGTTGATCAATTACAATGGCTCCGTACTTTTCAGCCACCTGTCCTGTTGAATCAGTGCAACAGTTTGCCACGACAAAAACTCTGTCTACCTGATCGGGAACGGCGTCAAGAACTGTGGAAATTCCTTTCTCCTCGTTGTGAGCAGGAATCACCAGACCTACTGTGTACTTTCCAACCATTAACCCTCCCGTTTAGATTTGCCGGAAACTAAAATGATCTCGTCCGGCAAGTCAAGAGCTGCTGCCGGAAAAGAGATAAGCAAATCCCCTGTTAATAATTCTTAGAAAAGTATCTTTGTGAAAAAGCAGGGTAATTGTTCTAAAGATCGGCCCCGGTCTTAAATAAAATCTCATGAATGCTTTCCGCTGAAGCCTTTTAAGATCCGTTGCGGTAAGATGCTCAGGTGGAGCGGGACA
>JAOZLN010000349.1 GCA_029934845.1 Candidatus Sabulitectum sp. | reverse complement strand
ACTGGAAACTCCTCAAAAGTAGAAGATCCTTTCTCGTATCAGTGGTCAGATGAAAAATGGATCGCTGAAAGATGTGGCAGAAACTGCTTTACTGAACCAATGTCCATCTACGAGCTCCACGCTTCATCATGGACCAGAAAAGGTGATGACTTTCACTCCTGGAAAGATCTTGGCAGATGGCTTATCCCATACGTGAAGAATCTGGGTTTCACACACATAGAACTTCTGCCGATAATGGAACATCCTCTGGATGAATCATGGGGTTATCAGGTAACAGGCTTTCTTGCCCCCACCAGCAGAATGGGAACTCCGCAGGAATTCTGCAAGTTTGTAGACAACTGTCACAACGCAGGAATAGGAGTTCTTATAGACTGGCCACCGGCACACTTTCCCTCTGACAACTGGGCGCTTTCGAAATACGATGGAAGTTACCTTTACGAACACGAAGACCCGAAAAAAGGATATCACCCCGACTGGAATACCCTGATCTTCAACTACGGAAGGAACGAGGTAAGAAACTTTCTTTTTGCCAGTGCATTCCAGTGGCTGGATACATTTCATGCTGATGGAATAAGAGTGGATGCAGTGGCATCAATGCTCTATCTTGATTACTCCAGAAAAGATGGTGAGTGGATCCCTAATCAGTACGGAGGCCGGGAAAACATTGAAGCTGTGGAGTTCCTGAAAGAGCTGAACCACTATGCAGGTTCGTTGTTCCCCGGTGTAATCATGACAGCCGAAGAAAGTACAGACTGGCCCGGTGTCACGCAACCACCGGAACAGGGAGGGCTTGGCTTTCACTTTAAATGGAACATGGGCTGGATGAATGATACCCTGGAGTTTTTCAAAGCAGATCCACTTTACCGAAAACACATGCTGAACAAAATAACCTTCAGTGCAGTGTACGCATGGAGCGAAAACTATATTCTTCCCCTGTCTCATGATGAAGTTGTTCACGGCAAGGCATCACTGCTTAACAAGATGCCTGGCAGCGAAAAGGAAAAAGAGGCAAACCTCAGGCTTCTTTTATGCTATCAGTGGTTCTTCCCCGGGAAACAGCTTCTTTTTATGGGCGCAGAAAGAGCACAGAAAACAGAGTGGAACCCCGGTATCAGCCTTCCTGAAGGCAGTGATAAGATGAAGAAATTTACTGCTTCACTTAACACTTTCTACACAGAACACCCTCAATTCTTTAAAAGCGACTGCAGTGGAGACGGCTTCCAGTGGGTAGACTTCTCTGACATCGATTCAACCATAGTCTCTTTTCTAAGAAGATCGGAAGGGTATTCTCCCATGCTGTGCGTTTTCAATATGACCCCCATGGACAGACCAAATTACAGAATCGGAGTACCAGTACAGGGCAACTGGAAACTGGTTTTCAACAGTACACTGCCATTTGATGAAGCTGCACCATCAAAACCGGTTCCATTGCATGGTTTCAATCAGTCAATCGAGGTCACTCTTCACAGTCTCTGCTGTTCGGTGTACTCTCTTCAGTAGACGCATTTCACAAATTCAATTTCTTATCCGCGCTTTTCACGAATGTGTACTTGTATCCACGATTTTCATGTGTTATACTCGTTTTTCGGAAGAATAGCCATTTATCCTTATTATTCACGAAAGGTAGTATTTCTCCATGGAGAAAACAGTATTTCCAGAGGCAAACAGTTACTTTTCAGGCTGGGTACTTCCTGAGAAAGCTGTGCCTGTGGGTTATGCTGCTCTGATCCTTGCCTTCAACCTTAAGGTTCCTACACCCGTAACGCTAAGTGCAATAAGCAACAGGCACAGAAAATACACAAGAGACGGCTGGAGCATTTTTACTCCGCGGCACATGCCTGAATCCACCCTTTACGGCCATCTGACCTTCGCTCTCAAGTATGAAGGAATCAACCTGATTCTGTTGAAAAGACTATTCCAGGCAACAGGCTCCGATCCTGTTATTCAAATACTCAAAGACACTCCCGGAAGCAGTTATGCAAGACGAGTCTGGTTTTTATATGAATGGCTAACTGCCGAGCAGCTGGATCTCCCGGATTCCAGCATAAAGGGCGGACACTACACTCCGGTAGTTGATCCGGTTTTACAGTACACCGTGCCTGGCGTTACATCTCCAAGACACAGAGTAAGAAATAATCTGCCCGGTACTCGGGAGTTCTGCCCTCTTGTATTTAGAACTAAACTTCTAGAGAACTACCGTAACGCTGATCTACCAGCAAGAGCCAGTGAGGTTATCGGAGTTGTTCCAGATGAAATCCTGGCAAGAACTGCAGCATTCCTGCTTCTGGATGACTCCAGGGCCAGCTTTGCAATAGAGGGAGAACAAGCATCCCTGAGTCGTATTCAGCGATGGGGTCAGGCAATCAGCGAATCCGGTAAAATTCTCCTGAGTCTTCGGGAATTGGAACGACTCCAACGAATAGTCATTGGTGATTTTCGCTTCGTACAGGAAGGATTCAGATCTGCTTGTGGTTTTATTGGAGAACACGACCGGCACACAGGGTTTCCTCTTCCTGTTCATATCAGCGCAAGGGCAAAAGATATTAACCTCCTTCTGAATGGACTCATGGCTTTTGACAAGCAATTCGCTCCTGAACTGGATGCTGTTGTGGCTGCTGCTGTTCTCTCTTTCGGATTTATCTATATCCATCCATTTGAAGATGGGAATGGCCGTATTCACAGACTGCTCATACATCACATGCTTACAAAAATGGG
>JAOZLN010000348.1 GCA_029934845.1 Candidatus Sabulitectum sp. | reverse complement strand
GGCCGATATACACTCTGTACGAGGGGCATGTATTGCGTCTTCCGGTGGCGATTTCCACCAAGCTTTAAGTGAATTCGGGCTGGCCCTTGAACTGGCTCCGGGGTCTCCATCTGCATGGAAGAATATGGCAGCATTACTATGGAATTACGGATATCGAGATGATGCTTTGTCTGCTGCAGTGAAAGCAGTTTCTTTGGATCCGGACCTAAGGGAAGAGCTTCGCCCTATCCTTGCGGTGGAACACTAATCCAATTTTCTGGAGTCAACATCAAGATACGGTTTGATGTCCAGGAGGGGCGTTCCTTCCAGGGCGCTGAGCCCGGAAGTATAAACTTTGTTCCCGTCTATTTTAAGCACTCTTGCAACATCAATCCCTATGGTATTAGGCCGATTGGGTGACCTGGACGCAAAAAGCCCGATAGACCCGCCTTTCATTGATGGAGGGTGCGCAATGTTGGAACCGTTATATCCCTTTGCTCTGTCAATATGAAAAAATACAATTACATATTTATGCTTTTCCAGGTCTTTCAGCCCGGGTGCATATTTTTCATCAAGTTCAAGGACGAAAGAACCGCTGGTGTCGTCTTCAACAGCCTGAAATGGCGCCATTTCCATGTATGGTGTGTGGATGACACCAATCGAATTGTAGGTTATCTGCATGTGGTTACAAATCCTTTTTAAGAAAGAGTTTGTAGCCTATGAAAAAGAGGATTGCTGCCCACACACCGGGATAAATGATCTCCCACAGGGGCAGATCACCTCCGAATCCCATGAACGCAAGTGCTTCCTCGAGCAGACTTGCTTTGGGAAGCAAACCCATCTGAACAGATCTGTATCCGCGTTCGAACGGAAGTATGAAAGTAACAATTCTGGCCACAGAATAGAATGTTGATTCGTGAAGGTCGGGTACGCCTTTTGCAAGTTCAACAATATTGCCCATTCCCACAGCAAAACCTTCCAGAATAAATGTTATGAGCATTGCAGGGATCTTGCCCACTATCATTGAGAAAAGAATAACAAAGGCCCAGGTGGCAGAGAGCCATATCGGCATACTAAGAATAGCGAGAGGAATATTTGATGGTGTGAACGGGGCATAAAAGGCAGTTATCATGGCGGTAAGCCCAAAGAGGAGGTATCCAAACAGTATTGATACGACTAGAGGCGCCAGTGTAGTTGATGCGTATACCTTGAATCTTGATTGTGGAAGAGCAGCCCAGATAGACATTCGTCCGGCTTCCATCTCGTCAGGCAGAAGACTGGCACCAAGGATGATGGTAAGCCCCCAAACCATCACAGAGAGCATTGAACCGGCTATGGAGAGTGCTGCATAGGCCAGATCTGCATTGGATGTGGGGATGCCGCTTTCTGACCCTAAAGACTGGGGATCAACAGAAGCGATTCCTCTCCAGAACAGGAGCAGGTAACAAAGAGAGAGAATTCCAACAATAAGAAGTAATTTCCTGCGAGCCATGTGCTCCAGAGCATTAAGAAACATCAGTCTCTCCTTCCATGATCCGCATGAATATGTCTTCAAGAGATTCCTTGTGAAGTTTTATGCCGGTGAACTCTACACCGCTTCCGGCAACAAGTGCAGTGAACTGTGCAAATCCGCCTTCAGACGCCAGTGGGTAAACAAGGGTTTTTTCTTTTACTGTTCCCGTGTTATTCAATGCTGCTTTCATGGCGTCAGGTTCCTGTGTATCAATAACCACATTGCCTTTGAACCGAGAGAGATCATCCAGGCGGTCGTGGGCAACAAGAGCCCCTTTGTGCACAAAAGCCGCCCAGTTGCAGACCTTTTCCACCTCACCAAGAAGATGACTGTTGAGAACAACAGTTGATCCAAGGTCCACCAGTTCTGCAACTGTGCTTCTTACCAGCATTCTTCCGGCGGGATCAAGGCCGGATGAAGGTTCATCAAGAAAAACGGTATGGGGGGTGCCACAGGTCATAAGAGCAACCGCAATACGCTGCCTTTGTCCTTTGGACATCTTTCCCAGCTTCCTGTTCAGAAGATCTCCACAGGCAAGGTTGTCAGCTCTATGGACAAAATCCATCTCTCTGCCCTCATTGCGCACTCTTTCCAGTTGACGATACATCTGCAGGGGAGTGGCCCATTTGGGGAAGGAAATTCGTTCCGGAAGAAATCTGACTCCAACCCTTGAATTGGGATCAGAAGGAGGAAGACCATGCAAACTGATACTTCCAGTGTCGGGAACAGCAAGCCCAAGCACTGCACGCATGAGCGTTGTTTTGCCTGCACCGTTTGCACCAAGAATTGCCAGAGATTGACCTTTTGAGATGTTGATACTGAAGTTTTCTGAAAGAGCCTGGGTTCTTCCGAAACGCTTGGAGATACCGTCGACGCTTATTGCCGTGTTCATCATATCCTATATTACCTCCTGTATTCAATTAGGAGGAATATTTGACCAAACGGATGCGAAGTGCAAGGCTGATCGCTGTTCTTGTTGCAGGGGCTGTGTTTACATATATCCTTCTTGTGCAGTCCGGATCTATGCGATCCACCATAACCAACATCTTGACGGCTCTTGGCAGGGCGGATTCGTTCTGGCTTCTTGTATCTCTTGTTCTTTTTTCGGTTACGCAACTTCTTCGTGCCCTGCGCTGGCAGGTGCTCTCGTGGGATCACAGAATAACACTTGGAAGATCTCTGCCTCTCACCGCAGTACATGTTGGACTGGGGCATCTTCTGCCAATGAGGCTTTCAGA
>JAOZLN010000079.1 GCA_029934845.1 Candidatus Sabulitectum sp. | reverse complement strand
GAGGAGGAACATCGAGTTCGGGATCAAGAAGAATAGATCTAATTCTTTCGGAAATATCAGGCCCTCCTGGCTCCCGGGTGAAAACGGTCTCACTTCCGGCTTCCTGAAGGGCCTCAATCAGATGTCTGCATCTGGATGACTTGCCCGAGCCCTCTACGCCCTCAAAGGTTACGAAAAGTCCGGGCAAATTATCTCTCTTTCCTACTTCTTATCAGCTTTTGTTTTGCTGTCAGTTTTTTTCTTACCGTAAGTGGTAATGAACTCTTCTGTCATTCTGTGACACTCATCATCGTAGTACTGCACAGGAGGAGACTTGAAGAAGTAACTGGACGGAGCTTCAAGGGCACCGCTAAGACCATTGTCCAGTCCGAGCTTCGCACAACGAACTGCATCAATAATAACACCGGCACTGTTGGGACTGTCCCATACTTCCAGTTTCGCCTCAATGTTCAAAGGAACATCACCGAAACTGGTTCCCTCCATGCGAATGTAGCACCACTTTCTGTCATCGAGCCACTCGATATAATCACTGGGGCCGATGTGAACATTACGAGGAGCAATTCCACCGGGAATCTGGCTTGTTACAGCATTGGTCTTGCTGATTTTCTTTGACTCAAGACGCTCGCGCTCAAGCATGTTGAGGAAATCAGTGTTTCCACCCACATTCAACTGATATGTACGGTCAAGCCTTACGCCGCGATCCTGGAAGAGTCTGGTCATTACTCTGTGTAGAATGGTTGCACCAACCTGGCTCTTGATGTCATCACCCATGACTGGGAGATTCTTGTCACGGAAACGCTTCTGCCAGTATGGCTCGCGTGCAATAAATACGGGAATGGCATTAACAAAAGCACATCCTGCTTCCAGGATCTGCTCTACATACCACTTCGTGGCTTCTTCGCTGCCAACTGGAAGATAGCTGACAACAACATCTGTCTTTGTTTCCTTAAGAATGCTGACAATATCTGCTGTTGGTCCAGGAGCCTTCTCAATTACTGGCTTAAGATATTTACCGAGACCATCATGGGTCATTCCTCTGTTTACTGTAATACCAAGATTGGGGACATCACAAAGCTTAATTGTACAGTTGGGATCAGCAAAAATAGCCTCGCTGAGATCCTTGCCTACTTTTGTGGCATTAATATCAAAAGCGGCACAGAACTCAACATCTTTCACATGATAGCCACCAAGATTAACATGCATAAGACCGGGAACAGTGTCCTCGTCTTTTGCGTTTTTGTAGAACTCTACACCCTGAACAAGACTGCTTGCACAGTTGCCCACTCCAATAATTGCAACCCTTACTTTCTTTGACATCAATATCCTCCCTGACGGGTATAATGTTTCGCAGGAAAAGACACCTCTAGTCTAGAGGGATCCCATTCCCATCCCGTGTAACTTTCAACAACCGCTGCAAGGCTGTCATCCAGGAGCCTGCTGCGATAACAGCACAGGCCCACACAAGAACCACTGATCCCCAGAAAGCAGAGAAAACAACGCCGGCAATTACCAGCACCAGCCTCTCTGTTCTGGTGAACAGACCTACCTCGCAATCAATACCAAGCCCCTCAGCACGGGCACGAACGTAACTCACAAGAAGTGAGCCGCCCATAGCCATGGGGATAATATACAACAAGCTATCATGTTCACTTCCGGCTTTTCCTGCAAGCACTGCCGTTAAAACAACTATTTCGCCCACTCTGTCCATTACGGAATCAAGCGCGGCTCCCCCTTTGGAAGAGGTATTTGTCAACCGGGCAATGCTGCCGTCAACTGCATCAAAAAGGCTGCCAAGTATAAGAATAGCTCCACCGGCAAAATAGATTCCCCGCCACACAAACCATGAACCAACAATGGTTATCACAAGACCCGCTATGGTTGCAGCAGCAGGTGTAACGCCAAGTTTGACAAGAAGCGGAATTATCGGACCCAGCAGACTTTTGAAAAACATTCGTACTTTATGAAGACTCAATTCGAGGCTCCTTCCACAAGAAGGGTAATCTCACCTTTGGGGACAGAGGTCGAATATCTCTCCTTCAGGTTTGAAAGGGTACCCCGGATGATCTCTTCGTGAAGTTTGGTCATTTCCCTGGCTACACAGCAACGCCTGTCACCGAATACAGAGAGTAAAACCTCGATCACTGAAGACAGATGATGAGGACCCACATAGTAAGCTATCGTTCCTGTGTAGTCTGCCATATTCTCTATCCTTTTTCGCCTCTTTCCTTTCTTGAAAGGAAGAAAACCCTCGAAAGCAAATCTGTTCGTTGGAAGACCGGAAACAACAAGAGCCATGATAACCGCAGACGGGCCGGGTATCATACTGACCTCTGCTCCCAGTTCAACAGCCAGCCCTACTGCACGGTACGCAGGGTCTGAAATTCCCGGTGTACCTGCATCACTGGCCATGGCAACCGTTGCTCCCTGTAACAGGAACTGCTCGATCTGAGGAAGTCTTCCGCGGATATTATGGTCGTGACAGCTGTAAAGACACCGGCGCTGGGCAACAAATCTTCCGGTTCGCCTTGTATCCTCTGCCATTACGATATCTGCTGTACTTAACACCTCCAGGGCTCTGGGTGACATGTCATCCAGATTGCCAATAGGAGTTGCTACAAGAATAAGCTTACCCGAACAGTCTTTACTCACCTTTTCTCCAGACCTGAACGAAGTTCCCTGATTCTCTCCAGCCTTGCATGGGTTGACCCTTCATCAATAGCAAGAATAACATTCATTGTCATTCCCTCTGTAACTCCCTGTGGCAGATAAGACTCTGGAAGATGCCACTGAAACCCTCCAGGTGCCAGAATTACAGCAATACCCTCTTCTATCCTGTCAAGGTCAACTGAAAAACTACTCTCCCGGTTCCTGGCCATGCCAGATACCTCCTCCCAGAATAGATTGTGCAATATTCTTCATGTGATCACCAGCCCTTTCACAATAGTCAATAAAGTCCAGAATAGCCAATCCACTCATATTTGCTATGCCGTAGGTAGCCAAAGATCTACTGTAGTTATTTCTGGCTTCTTCTTCGATCCAATTCATTCTTCCCTCAAGAACAAGAACCTTCTGCGCCGATTTCAAATTGTGTGTTTCCAATGCTGATGTAACCTGCTCCGTCATCTCCCTCAAAACCTCGAATGCCTGACCTGCTGCTTCAGTAAGTGGACCCTCGGAATCAAGGACCTTGCCCGAAACTCTGTTCCTGGCTTCAACCATATTTACAGCATGGTCGGAAACCCTCTCAATATCGTTGATGGTATGAAGAACAACAGGAAGCCTCAGTGTCTGTTCGTAAGAAAGATTCTCCTTGAACAGTTTAGAAGCATAGATCGTTAGATCTCTCTGCATATCATCAACTCTGTCCTCCATGGCAAGAATAGCTTTAGGATTATGTTTTCCAGTAAGAAAATGCTCTGCAGCCCGGCATACGCCTGTCCCGGATACTACGGCCATCTTTGCAATCTCACGATCCAGACTGTCAAGAGCCAGAACGGGAGACGCCAGAAGGTTATTGTCCAGAAGAACATCAGGGACTTCTTCCTCATCCTTACTGGAGGGAATGATAAATTTGGAAAGCCTTGCTATGGCAGGAACAAACGGAATGAACAAGATGCAGTTCACCACGTTGAATATTGTATGAGCATTTGCAACCTGCCTTATAGGATCACTGGATGTCCTTCTAACAATATTCATGAAAAAACCGTTTGAATCCATGATGAGTACTGCAAAGTAGATCGCACCGATCACCTTGATGAGAGTGTGAGCCATGGCGGTCTGCTTGGCAGCCCGGTTGCCTCCCAAAGCAGCAAGCTGGGCAGTTATTGTTGTTCCAATGTTGTCGCCCAGCACCAGAAAGAAGGCACCCTGAAGCCCTATCAACCCTGAGCCTGCCAGTGTCATTGTAAGACCCACAGTAGCACTTGAACTTTGAACGAATAACGTCACAAGTGTTCCGGCGAAAATAGCAAGAAGCGGGCTTGCGCTGAACTGGGTGAAGAACTCTCTGACAGGAGCACTTCCCTGAAGAGGCTTGAGAACACCGCTCATGGTGGTCATTCCAAGAAAAAGCAAACCAAGACCCATGAGAACCTTACCCCACATCTGCCTTTTGTAGTTCTTTGAAAAAGAAGCTATTGCAAAACCAATTGTGATCATGGGAAAAGCGAATTTTGTTACTTTAAAAGCAATCAGCTGACCTGTGATGGTTGTTCCAATATTGGCTCCAAGAATCACGCCAACAGCCTGCTGAAGTGTCATAAGTGCGGTATTCACAAAGCTTACCGTAATAACAGTTGTAGCACTTGAACTCTGAATAATTGCAGTAACAAAAGCACCTGCGATCACTCCCATCAGCCTGTTGGAAGTAAGAGTTCGAAGTATGGATTTCATGCGATTACCGGCAACCTGCTGAAGGTTGGCAGACATCATCTGCATACCAAGAAGAAATACGGCTAATCCACCGAATATCTGGAAGACAATAGCCCTGATATCGAGAGATACAATGTCGAAAGTCGATATGAACTGATGGCCATCATCGTCGAAAAGAACTGCAGAAACATCAACCTCGCCCATTTTCCCCAGCTCTACATTGACCCGGGCAATACCGTTTTCATCTGTCTGTACCACTAAGCCTTCGGAAGAATGCTCTTCAATGGTGTAATAACCCTCGGAAGGCAGCAGCGCTGCTTCCCCGCCGGTAACAGAAAAATGAACCTCGTAATTCGCAATTGGAGCTCCGTTTGAAGCATATGTCAGCTCAACTGCAATGGGGTTATCCATCTCTTTTTCAGCACTGCCGTAATCAGCGTAAGGCATGGAAACCAGATTGAACTCACTCTGCCCCAAAGCCGTAAAAGAAATCAGAACAAGAACAGTAAAGCAAAATCTCAACGGCACACCCCTGAATGATTAATTTGGATAGTCACAGAGTACAGTTCACCGGAATATAGCGAATGAAATACCCTGCTGAATGTATATGTCATACATAGAAAACGGTACCAAACATCTGCAACTCTACTGACGCAGCGCATAATTGAAAGCAGAGAAGTGCGGTAGAACATGCTTACTTTTTCTGCCTCACTTTACTCTCCCGGCTCCTGGCCGTGCCAGATGCCTCCGCCAATAATTGACTGTGCGATATTCTTAATGTGATCCCCTGCTCTTTCACAGTAGTCAATAAAATCAAGTATTGCCAGACCTGTAAGATTGGAAACACCGTAGGTTGCCAGGGATTTGCTGTAGTTATCTCTGGCTTCCTCTTCTATCTGGTTCATTCTTCCCTCAAGAATCAAAACCTTCTGGGCAGCTTTCAGATCGTGTGTTTCAAGAGCAGTAACAACAAGCTTTGTCATTTCACTGATAACTTCAAATGCCTGCCCGGCTGCGGTGGTAAGCGGACCTTCTGAATCAAGAACATTGCCTGAAACTCTGTTCCTGGCCTCAACCATATTTACAGCATGATCGGACACCCTCTCAATATCGTTGATAGTATGAAGAACAACCGGAAGTCTCAGTGTCTGTTCATAGGAAAGATTCTCCTTGAATAATTGAGATGCATAGACCGTAAGATCTCTCTGCATATCATCCACCCTGTCCTCCATTAAAAGAATCCTCTTCGTCTGATATTTTCCAGTTAAAAAGTGCTCTGCCGCCTGACATACAGCTTTCCCGGACACAACCGCCATCTTTGCCATCTCACGATCCAGATTATCTAAAGCCAGAACCGGTGAAGTAAGCAGGTTGGAATCAAGAATAACATCATCGTCTGCGGTGTCATCATCTCCGGATGGAATAATGATCTTACAGAGTTTTGCAAGTGCTGGAACAAAAGGAATGAACAGAAGAACATTCACTATGTTGAACATTGTATGGGCATTTGCTACCTGCCTCATGGCATCAGAGGATGTGCGCCTGACCAGTTTCATGAAGAACCCGTCCTGATCCAGTGCAAGTAACGCAAAATAAACAGCACCTATTACATTGATAAGCGTGTGTGCCATTGCAGCCTGTTTAGCCGCCCGGTTGCTTCCAATTGCTGCAAGCTGAGCTGTAATAGTTGTTCCGATATTGTCTCCAAGTACCAGAAAGATCGCCCCTTGAAGCCCGATAAGACCGGAACCGGCAAGGGTCATGGTTAGCCCCACAGTAGCACTTGAACTTTGAACGAAAACAGTAACCAGCGTTCCAGCAATGATAGCAAGAATGGGATTAGAACTGAAGGTGGTAAAGAACTCTCTTACAGGAGCACTGCCACGAAGAGGTTTCATAATACCGCTCATGGTCGTCATGCCCAGGAAAAGAAGCCCGAGACCCATGATAACCTTTCCCCACATCTGTCTTTTCCGATTTTTCGAAAAAGCGGACAGAGCAAAACCAAATGCTATCATAGGGAAAGCGTACTTTGTAATTTTAAATGCGATCAACTGTCCGGTAATGGTAGTTCCTATGTTTGCTCCCAGAACAACCCCTACAGCCTGCTGCAAAGTCATAAGAGCACTGTTCACAAAACCAACCGTGATCACCGTGGTAGCACTGGAACTTTGCACAAGAGCAGTAACCAGAGCACCTGCCGTTATAGCCATGAATCTGTTTGCAGTTAGAGTTCTGAGGATAGATTTCATTCTGTTTCCAGCCACCTGCTGCAAGTTTGCAGACATCATCTGCATACCCAGCAGGAACACAGCAAGACCACCAATTATCTGAAATACAATAGCCTTTACATCAAGAGATACGAAACCGAATGAGGCAGATACAGGCACGCCAAAGCTATCTGTGACCATGGCGGAAACGGTGATCTCACCCATCTTGCCCAGCTCTGCTGTAACACTGGCGATACCGTTCTCGTCGGTCTGCACAACAAGACCTTCTGCAGACTCTTCTTCAATTGTGTAAAAACCTTCCGCAGGCGTCAGTTCAGCATAACCACTGCTTACAGAAAAATGAACCTGATAATTGCAGACCGGAACCTCGGAGTCGGCGAGGGTAACAACCACAGAAAGTGGTGTTTCCAGTTCCTTTCCGGAATCACCATAATCAATATACTCTAGGACCTGCACATTCAACTCACTCTGGGCCATTGATATAGAAGATATCAAACCAAGTGCGAAAAGCAAATATTTCAACAGCACACTCCCCTGTCCGGTACAATAAACGCTGTATGTTACATGGAAATTCTGTTGGCAGGAATATAGCAAAAAACTGCAAGACAGGGAACATTGTTTGATACAGAGGAATCATGTTATTTTACGCTTATGAAATCAATAAGAATACTTCTTGAAGCCATGAGAGTTAAAGCCTGGACAAAAAACTTCTTTGTTTTTGCGGCACTCCTTTTTGGAAGAGTGTGGTCAATAAGAGCTTTGGAGGAAACGGCACTGGCTGCACTGGGTTTTGGCCTTATTGCCTCAACCATCTACCTGGTGAATGATTCAGTTGACCGGAAAAAAGACAGGCTGCACCCGGAAAAACGCAACAGACCCATAGCCTCCGGACGGTTGTCCGTTGGAAGTGCCATAACAACAGCAGTGGTTCTGGCATCAGGAACACTTGTTACAGCATGGATTCTGGCTCCGTGGCTTGCACTTGTATACACAGTCTACCTGGTTAAACAACTGGGATACTCATTCGGCCTGAAAAATGTGGTAATTCTGGATTGTATACTTATCGCACTGGGTTTTGTTCTGCGGGCACTGGCAGGTGTTGCCATTCTGTACGACGCAGGAGAAATAATCACCCTTTCTCCGTGGCTGGTTATATGCACTTTCTTTCTTGCTTCTCTGCTTGCTTTCGCTAAACGAAGGCACGAGCTTGTCTCCATGGGCAGTGCTGCAATTGAACACAGACAGAATTTAAAAGAATACTCCATTCCTCTTCTTGATCAGGTAATTGGAATAAGTGCTTCTGCAAGTATTCTCGGATACTCTATCTACACAGTAAGCGACAGAACCGCTGAATTTGTCTCTCCATATCTGTGGGTCACAATTCCCTTTGTTGCATACGGGGTGTTCAGATATCTTTTCATCGTGTACAGCATGGGTCTGGGGGGAAGCCCCGACAGGGTTCTTCTAAAAGATACACCACTGAAAGTTAACATTATTCTATGGGTGGGAACTGTTGTAGCAGTACTTGTTACAAACCCTGCAATGTGATGAACAGAATCTTTATTGAAGCACCGGCAAAAATAAATCTCGGACTTCAGATCACCGGCCTGCGAGCTGACGGATTTCATTCGCTGGAAAGCATTTTTGCCACAGTTACCCTTGCAGACCAGATTGAAATACTCTTAAACAGGAATGAATCAGGTATTGCTCTTGAGTGTTCGGGAATTCCTTCTCCAGCAGCAGAAGGAAATATTGTATGGAAAACGGCAAAACTCTTCATGGAAGAAACATCCGCCGTCGGAGGTCTTACCATTTCCCTCCACAAGAATATCCCCTCTCCAGGTGGCCTGGGCGGCGGCAGCAGTAATGCTGCTTCAGTTCTTCTGGCGCTGCAGAAGCTCACAAACTGCAATATTGACCTGTTCAAACTGGCAGAACGAATAGGAAGTGATGTCCCCTTCTTTCTTCTTCAGGAAAGAGCAGCCATTGTCAGTGGAAGGGGCGAGCTTTTGAGATCTGTAAGCCTCCCTGATTTTCACTGTGTGCTGGTTCATTCAGAAGAGAATATACCTACACCCATGGCGTTCAAACTGTGGGATGAGTTCCAGGGGGACTTGACAGAGGCATGCCCTATAAGCAATTATACCGCCCTGAAATTTGGAGTTTGGCATGAGGGTAAGCCTTTCCCTGTCAGACTTGACAACCACTTCCTGACACTTCTTGGCAGCCGTTTTCCGGCACTGGCTCAGACGGCTGAGGAATTGTCCCTGTTGACGGTTAACTGGGGGCTCAGTGGCTCCGGACCAACCTTCTACACCCTCTTCAGGTCAGAGGAGGAAGCTAAGGAAGCGGAGAAGCATCTTGCCGGGAAATTCCCGTGGGTGTTTCGTTGTCAATCAAGATAGAATTGGAATTGGGGCGTCGTCAAATGGCAAGACACAGGGTTTTGGTCCCTGCATTTG
>JAOZLN010000347.1 GCA_029934845.1 Candidatus Sabulitectum sp. | reverse complement strand
TTTTAGAACCGCAGTATTCCATCGGTGAATGTCAGTGGCTTGGGCTGGTTGATGGCGGGTTCAGTTCCAACGACAAAACCTACATTATTTTTGGGGACGGTTCACTACATCTGGCACTGGCTGATTCCGGATTTTCGGTGGCTGACCCTGCCATGTTTACTTCAGAACTGTGTGAGATCGACGGTTCTCTGGACAGAGACGGCCTTGTTATGCTTACCGCATGGGAATCTGCAGTGGTTGATTCGTATTACACCCACAACAGCAATTTCCTTATCGAATATATCTCCACTCCCGGCGTGTTCTACAGAGGGCTTGCTCAGGCATCCCCTGATTTTTCAGCAGAGATGTTCGTTCCCTCCTTTGCACAGACAGGCGATCTAGGTCGAGTCAGGTATTTTGCGCCAGGTCCAGGCGGCGGCAGCCTTGCCTGCTCTTATCCTGTGCCTGTTAGCCCCGGCAGTGCATCCGGTGATGAGGAAGGCCCTACGATGGAGGTCTGGCTTTCCGGATTCCGTGGAGTTGAACACCCTTCAGTTTCCGGAAGTGTTGTGTTTGAAGCAGCTCTTGAAGACCCCTCCGGTATAAATCTTCTGCCTTATCCAGGGGCCCAGCTTGCACTGTATATCGACGACTCTCCTGTGGATGTATCGGAGTTCTTCACATATGATCCCGGTTCCGCCACATCCGGCAGGATAGTCTACCCTCTGCCTGAACTGCAGCCAGGGGATCATGTCCTGCGGTTGCGTGCATCAGACAATGTGGCCAACATCAGCTGGGAAGAGACAACATTTCACCTGGACGGCAGTTCATCGCCTCTGATCGATCAGCTCTTTGTCTATCCCACACCTGCTTCTACAGTTTTGTCTTTCAACTGGGTTCAGACCATGGAAGGCCCTGTTTCCATCTCTATTTTCTCTGTTTCCGGCCGCAGAATAATCACTCTCGGGAACCTGCCAGGCACAGCCGGGTACAATCAGCATTACTGGAACCTTCTTGACGGTGATGGTGATACTGTTGCTTCGGGTTCGTACATATATGTAGTATCTTCAGGTGATTCTGAAATAATTGGCATTGCGGTAGTAGCAAGATGATTTTTTAATATTGTATTTTCTTGATAGATAGATTTATAACCTTAGGAGGACTCAATGCGATCATTATTCAGTTTTACAGTTGTTGTTCTGTTCATGGCTCAGGGAGCTTTTGCAGTTACCACCAGTGTTATCTGGCTTGACATTACGCCGGGAGCAAGGGCAAATGGAATGGGTGAATCGTTCACTGCTGTGGCTGACGATGCTACGGCTTCCTACTGGAACCCCGCAGGGTTGGCCTTTACGGAAGAAGAAGAGAGAGAAATAACCCTGCAGCACTCTCAGTGGCTGCCTCAGCTGGCAGATGATCTCTATTACGAATTCCTGGGATATGCTCAGCATCTTCAGGGCTGGGGTGGTGTTGGAGGAAACATCACTTTCATGTCCATGGGTGAGCAGCAGGAGATCGAAGCTGGCAGTACTGAGCCCATTGGCACATTCTACTCCTACGGTATTTCAACTGATGCGGCTTTTGGCACAGAGGTAGCACCCGGGCTGGCAGTGGGGCTTGGGCTGAAATTCATATACGACCATCTTTACTATGCCGATAATGGCAAGGGGTCTTCATTTGCCGCAGATCTTGGTGTGCTCTATCATGCTCCCGAGCAGTCATTCGGGAGTGTTTCTGTAGGCGCCACAGTAAGCAACCTGGGACCCAACATGAGTTACGGCGGTAACAGTGAGTACAACCCTCTTCCCCGAAAGCTTAAGCTTGGAGTAGCTTATGTTCCATTTGAGGACGAGCTTACTTCTTTGCTTATTGCCGCAGATTATACAAAACTGCTGGTTGAGATCGAAGACGGAATAAGTGAAGAACTGAAGGGTAACAAGTGGGGCGCCGGAGCAGAGTTCTGGTACTACAGTCTTCTTGCTCTTAGAGCCGGTTATGTGCACGATACAGAGGGCGAGACAACCATTCAAGGTGTTTCCTTCGGTGCAGGTCTTCAGTGGAACGATTTCCAGCTTGACATGGCTTTCATCCCTGTAGAGGAATCCCTTCAGGGTTCCGGCAAGTACAACCAGAAGTACAGCCTGACGCTGCAGTTCTAATGATAAAGTTTTTGTTTTTTACACTCATAATGTGTGGAGCCGCTTTTGCGGCTCCTGTTTTCCCCGGAAGTCTGGTTCGGGATGTTTCAGAGGGGATCTCCGATGGTTTTCCCATTGTTCCCATTCATGGCACACCGCTGGTTCTTGATGCAGACTCAACTATCCGTGTGTGTGTTCTGAAGGTGGAATTCCTTCCTGATTACACCGACTCGACCAGTGGTAACGGAGAGTTCGAAAGTGACAGGGCCACAGTGGACGATCTTATGTCCCGGGTAGAAAGCTATTATGCTGATGTGAGCGATGGCCACCTTGAGCTTTCTCTTTCCCAGTACCCGAGCGGTGAAGATGCATTCAGGGTAAATCACCAGATGGGTTTTTACGGTGCAGATTCAAAGAACGGGCTTGGACAATGTCAGTTGTTCCGGGACGCTGTTCTTGCTGCAGATGATCAGGTTGATTTTTCCGTTTACGATGCTGTTATTATTCTGCATGCCGGGTCGGGGAATGAAGCCGATATTCTTGGAAACAGTCCCGACGATATTCACTCGATGTTTGTTAATTCCTCTGATCTTGAGTACTACCTGGGTTCCGGTTTCGTGCAGACCAATGAT
>JAOZLN010000346.1 GCA_029934845.1 Candidatus Sabulitectum sp. | reverse complement strand
TTTGTTCCTCTTAAAATTCTGCTTGCGGAAGATGAAGATATGGTTAGAGAAATTGCCAGAACTATTCTGGAATCTGCCGGGCATTCTGTTGTTGAGGCGGAAGACGGGGGGGAGGCGGTAAAGCTTTTCATGGAGAACAGGGATGTTTTTGATCTACTGGTTTTTGATGCCATTATGCCAGTGATGAATGGCAGTGAGGCTTTCAACAGGATTCACGCAGCAGCACCGGATATTCCCGTTTTGTTCTGCACCGGATATAGCAGGGATACCCTTGTCGGATCATTCGATGATACAGGAAAAACCAGCGTTCTTCAAAAGCCATATGCAGCAGCTGATCTTCTTGAAGCAGTAAAAAGACTTACTCAAGGGAATTTGTAGATTTACCAATGCGGGGTTTTGTCTTTGCAGCTTTCTATCTTAAAGTGGGTCTGCTGAAGTTGAATGTGTTGTGGAATTGGAAAAAGTAGCATATTACCGCCCATGAAAGAAACCATAAGATTTATAAGTGGAGAAACTCTCTCCAGTGCGGTTGCATCTTTGTATGCCGAAGCGTGCATCGGTCCCCACCCGGGTGTGGAAAAGAAACTGACTTTAATTCTTGCTGATGAAAGCCCCGGACCAGGCAGAGAAGCTCTTATAATTGAGATAGAAAACCTGAAGATCGCTGCTGCGACAGGGCTTCCCATATGTCAGGACACTGGAACTGCAGTAGTGTTTGTTGAACTGGGCAATCTTGTCTGTATTCTTGACAGCTCTATTGCAGACGCGGTAAATGCAGGTATCAGTCTGGCCTGTTCCCAATCGTTTCTGCGCCCTTCACAGGTTTATCCGCCCATGGGTGAAAGGCATAATACCATGGACAACACCCCTGCAGTTCTTCACCTGGAGCATGTACTTGGTTCTAAAGTAAGAATCTCTGTTCTTTCAAAAGGGGCAGGCAGCGAGAATGTTTCCAGATCTGAAATGCTCCCTCCTCTGGCAGGTTCACAGGGAATAATTGATCTGGCAGAAAGTTGTGTACGAGCAGGAGCTTCAAAGGCATGTCCGCCTGTTATAGTAGGAATTGGAATAGGCGGTAATCTTGAAACAAGCGGTATTCTGGCCAAGAAGGCCCTTCTTCGTGACCTGGGCAGCAAGAACAAACTACCCGAACTTCAGGAACTGGAAAGCCGGATAACTGAAAGACTTAACGCCACAGGTATTGGTCCACAGGGATTTGGCGGAAAGACAACAGTTATGGAGACACGGATAATTCAATCGGCATGCCATATGGCTTCTCTGCCTGTTACGGTCTGTATCGAATGTCATGCCCACAGAACAGTATCATGCGTGTTGTGACGCTTCCCATGGGAAAAGGTGTTATGAGATCCCTTAGAGCAGGAGAACAGATCCTGCTATCCGGTTGTGTTGCAACAGCAAGAGATGCAGCCCATAAGCTGATGGTGAACACAGGCAGGATACCATTCGATATAAAAAGCATTCCTGTTTTCTACATGGGGCCGTCACCTGCTCCTCCCGATCGAGTTATCGGATCATCAGGACCTACAACTTCAGCCAGAATGGAACCATTTATTCCTGAAATGTTACTTAGAGGAATGAAAGTGGCAATTGGCAAAGGTGAAATGGGTGAAGAGACAAGAGAACTCTTCCAGAAACACGGTGCGGTTTATCTGGCTGCCACCGGGGGGGCTGGCGCTTTGGCATCAACCAGGATCAAGTCAAGAAAGATTGTGGCCTGGGAACACCTTGGACCGGAAGCAGTATCTGTTCTGGAACTTGAGGAATTTCCTGTTTTTGTGGCCTGGGATCTTCACAATCACAGCATATACTCTAGGAGAAGTAATGACACCTAATGAAGCTCTTTATGAAATACGAAGCAGACTGACAGAAGAACAGTCTGAAAAAGCAACAACAGAGTTCCTCTTTAATCTGTCCCTTGATGCTCATGAGTTTTACGGCGGGAAGATGATGACAGTTCCCCTTGTGGATGAGGTTGATAATGGGTGGCTTGAGGTATGGTATACACCGGGAGTTGCATCTGTGTCCAGGGCTATCAGGGACGATTCGCAGGTTTCGATGTCTCATACTTCCAGGGGGCGGACAGTGGCCGTGGTAAGTGACTCTACCCGGGTTCTGGGAGACGGCGACTGCACTCCTCCCGGTGGTATGGGTGTAATGGAGGGAAAAGCTCTTTTAATGAATATTCTCGGAGGGCTTGATGCCGTTCCCATTTGTCTTGATGTAAACAAGAACATGGAAAGACTTGTGGATACAGTAAATGCCATCGCACCATCTTTCGGAGCTATAAACCTTGAAGATATTTCTCAACCGGAGTGTTACATTGCCCTGAAACAATTGCAGAAAAGCTGTTCCATACCGGTATGGCATGATGATGCTCAGGGAACGGGTTGTGTGGTACTGGCAGGGCTTTTGAATTCTCTGAAAGTGGTAAACAAGAAACTAAGTGATGTTTCAATTGTTTTTTTCGGAGCAGGTGCAGCTAATTCAACTGCTGCAAGGCTGATGATCGCCGCCGGTGCGAACCCTGATCGCATGACGCTGTTTGATGAGAATGGCGCGTTAGACCCGGAGAGAACTGATTTTGAAGGTGATGGCTGGCAGTGGCATCGGGAGCTTTGCAGAATTACCAACAAGCCCGGCTTTACCAATGTACGGGAGGCGGTAAAAGATGCAGATGTGTTCATTGCAGCATCAAAATCCGGACCTGATGTGGTTCATCCTATGTGGATAAAGAGTATG
>JAOZLN010000078.1:2119-9162 GCA_029934845.1 Candidatus Sabulitectum sp. | reverse complement strand
ACAGATATTGAGCAGATCGAGAAACGGGTTCTTCTGGCGGTGGCTGTTTTTGCCGGAAAGACCAGACTTATAGATAATGTTCTGATCGAGTCGGAGGTTTAGAATTGCAAAGGTGTTTTCTTAAGTCAAAGCTACACAGAATGGTTGTTACCCAGGCGGAGCTTGACTACATGGGTTCCATTACGATCGATCGGGATCTAATGGATATTACAGGGCTGCTCGAGCACGAGAAGGTTCTGGTGGCAGACATTGATACTGGAAATCGTTTTGAGACCTATGTTCTTGAAGGAGAGCGCGGAAGCGGAATAATCTGTATTAACGGAGCAGCTGCAAGGCTGAGCGATCCCGGTGACAGGGTTATAATTCTGCAGTTCGTCTGGATCAATACAGATGAAGAGCCTGTTCCTGTTCCCGTGGTGGTAGTTGCTGATGATGCCAATCTTAACCCAAGGGAGCTGTTATGATCACAGCAGCAGTGATACTGGCAGCAGGCATGGGCAAAAGGATGAAGTCTGATCTGCCCAAGGTACTGCATCCGGTTCTTGCAAGACCAATGGTGGAAAGAGCAGCTTTAACTGCTGCCGCAGCCGGTGTTTCTCAGATCACTGTGGTGATCGGTCATGGCCGTGAAAAAGTAATTCCTCTTCTTGAAAGAAACGGCTGGAACTGGGCAGTTCAGAAGGAACAGCTGGGAACGGCTCATGCGGTAAGTTGTGCTTTGTCCCAGGTAGAGAACGCAGATGAAGTTGTTGTTCTTATGGGAGATGTACCACTGCTTAGAGAGGAAACCATCGGTGAACTTCTAAGTGCATTAAGAGAAAGCAACGCTGCTCTTGCTGTGCTTACAACAACACCACCGAACGTAACCGGGTACGGCAGAGTTATTCTTGATCCAGGTGGCAGTATTGACAGAATTGTTGAGGAAAAAGATGCTTCCCCCGAGGAAAAGAAATGCAGGGTAATAAACACAGGAATAATGGCTTTTGATGGGTCAGTTCTTCCTGAAGTGTTGTCCAGAATTGGCAACACAAATGCCCAGAATGAATTTTATCTTACTGATGCAGTTGCTGTTGTAAGAGAAATGGGAAGAAACGCTATTCCAGTTCTTACACCGCTGTGGCAGGAGGTTGCCGGGGTTAACAACCCTGTGCAGCTGGCAGCGTGTACTGCTGCTATGAAGAAACGGGTTGTAGAATCTCACCTTATGTACGGGGTAATTATTTCAGACCCCGATACGGTGTGGATCGAAGATTCAGTAATAATCGGCAAAGGTGCAGTGATTGGGCGCAACTGCCGGCTTTCAGGCGAATCTGTCATTGGAGCTGCAGCAGTAATTGGTGACGGGTCAATAATTGAAAGTGTTGTTATTGATCCCGGCGAGGTTGTTGAAGAATATTCAATTCTTGGAGTAGATTGATGACTGACAGATTATGGGCACCGTGGAGATATGATTATGTAACGTCCCCGGGAAGCAGGAAGAAAGGGTGTGTTTTCTGCGGGATCGGAGAAAGTGATCCTTCCATGGACAGGGAGAATCTGGTTCTGCATCGCGGTGAACATGCTTTTGTGGTTCTGAACAGATACCCATACATAAACGGTCATCTGATGATTGTTCCGTTCCGTCATGCAGCAAACATCTCTTCCCTTTCAAAAAACGAAAGAAACGAAATGATGGATCTTGTGGTTAATGGGGAAGAAGCACTGAAGAAGGCCATGAATTGCCAGGGAATGAATGGCGGATGGAACATCGGTTCCGCAGGCGGAGCAGGGATACCCGGTCATCTTCATCTGCATATGCTTCCCAGATGGAACGGAGACACTAATTTCATGTCTACTGTGGGTGCTATAAGAGTTGTTTCCCAGTCTTTAGAGAAGGCTTATGAACAGCTTGCAGTTTACTTTGGAGGAAGATAATTGAACATGGTTTCAACCAGGCGCAGAAAGAAGAACAGAAGAGTGCTTCCCATCGTTTTGATCTCTCTTGCTGCAGGCTGTCTGATCACCCTTGCTGTGGTTTACTCCCCCTCCTGGGCTCAATCAGATAATATCCCTGTTTCTGTGGTGTCGGTATTTCAGTTCAACGATTCCACTCCTCCGCCGGACACGATTCGTATTGAGGTCTGGAACGGAGCAGGAGTATCGGATCTTGCAGGAAGGGCACAGAGTTTCCTTGAGACAAGAGGTGGAGATATCACTTTTTACGCTCCTGGGCCACCTTTGAATGCTGAAGATATGAACTATGGCGTAACTGTTATTCTTTCTCACGACACCTCATTTTCCGCAGCCAGGGAAGTGGCGGATGTGCTGGGGATCGGAGATACTTCTATTGTGATGATGCTTCCCCTGCCGGGGCAGACTGCACCGGTGGATGTAACAATTATTCTGGGACGGGATCGGGATGATCCCTCATTCTTTATTCCATACAGAGATTAGCGTTTGTACACAGACCTGAGAGCGGAGGATTACTTGAGTACTGAGATAGAAAAGCCGGATGTAGATGTACTTGAACAGATTGTTGAGGCGGTTCATCACCGTCACGGATATGATGTTCTTGCTTTGGATATGAGTGAGTTTCCCCTTACAATGGACATTTTTCTGCTGGCTTCTGCTGACAACAGAGTGCAGAGCAGAGCCATTGCTGATCATGTTGAAAGAACCGCAAGGGGCCTTGGGTGGAAGCTTCATCACAAGGAAGGTTACGATGAGGGAAGCTGGATACTGCTTGATTTCATTGATCTGGTGGTTCATGTCTTTCTTCCTGATACAAGAAAGTATTACAACATCGAGTTACTCTGGAGCGATGCGCCCATGAAGAAATTTGAAGACAGATCGGCAGAGGAAACAGACGAGGAGTTTACTTTTGAAATCACCCCTTCAGACCAGAGCTGAACTTGCTTCCGCCATGCAGGCGGCACTTGTAGAAAAGTTTCAGAGAGAGATCCCACCGGTTGAGGTTCTTCCTTCCAGGAATCTTTCTTTTGGCGATCTTGCCTGTAACTCTGCCATGCCTCTGGCCGGGAATCTGAAAAGGAATCCAAGGGAAATAGCCAAGGTGATGGCAGAGGCCATAAGCAACAAATTCCCCCAGCTAGAGACTGTGTCAGTTGACGGGCCGGGTTTTCTTAACATTACCCTTTCAGGTGAGTACCTGGCGGAGTTCACCGCAGCAGCAGCCAGTGAAGGCATCAGCCAGTTCATACCGGCGGATGGCAAAGGAAAAACAGCTCTTGTCGAGTTTGTAAGTTCGAACCCCACAGGCCCTCTTACCGTTGGTCATTGCCGTCAGGCAGTGCTGGGCGATGCAATTTCCAGGTTGTTGGAAGCTGCAGGGTGGACTGTTCAGAGAGAGTACTACTTCAACGATGCGGGCAGACAGATGGACAAGCTGGCAGAATCGCTTGCGGCAAGATACCGTAACCTTCTTGGCGGTTCCATGGAGATCCCGGAGGGTGGCTATCAGGGCGAATACATAAAGTCTTGGGCAGAGGATCTGAGGAAAGACAAGGGAGATCAGCTTAAGTGGCCAGAGCAGAAGGATCTGTTCCGTGATTATGCCGGTAACAGAGCCTTCGTTCTTATCAGTGATGATTTAAAGCTGCTGGGAATCACTTTCGACAGATATTTTGCCGAAAGTGAGTTGATCCCTGATGCAGTTGATGCTGCCATTGGCCTTCTGGAGGATAAGGAACTGGTTTACAAAGACAGTGATGATCAGAGGAAGCTCTGGTTGAAACTGTCGGAAATGGGACGTCCTGACGACCGTGTGATCAGGCGGGAGGATGGAACCTACACATACAGAATGCCCGACATCGCCTATCACCTTGATAAATTCCAGAGGAAATATGATCTGATGGTTGATATATTCGGGTCTGATCACATAGACACCTGTAAGGATGTTGAAACCGTACTTGGCGTGCTTCTTGGAAAAGACAGGGTTTCCAGCAGCCTTCGAATAATTCTTCATCAGTTCGTTACACTTGTCAGAGGTGGCGAGAAAGTTAAAATGTCCACAAGGGCAGGCAACTTTGTAACTCTCCGTGATCTTGTAAATGAAGTTGGATCTGCTGATGTTGTGCGGTACCTGTTTCTTACTCGAAGAGCTGAAGCGCACATGGATTTTGATCTGGAGGTTGCAGCAGCGGAAAACGACGAGAATCCGGTGTTTTATGTTCAATATGCTTTTGCAAGGATTGCCGGGATACTTCGAAAGACAACTGAAATGGAATCACAGATAGTGAGTGATCCAGCCAGATTGCTCTCTTTACTTACAGGTGAAAGAGAGAGAGATCTAATGAGGCTTCTGGAAACAATACCTCTAAGGGTTTCTGCAGCTGCTACTGCGCTGGAACCTCACAGAATACCCGATCTTCTAGCTGAAGTTGCAAGAGCTTTTCACGGCTTCTATCAGCACCACAGGGTTATCGACCCGGAGAATGACCAGTTAACTGCAGCAAGGCTTACGCTGTGTATGGCTGTTCGCAGTACACTGAATGATATGTTAACAATTCTCGGAGTTAGAGCTCCGGAAAAAATGTAGAGAGGAACAGTTATGTCTGTTCTCGTAGTTGGTTCCATCGCTCTTGATACCCTTACTACGCCTGCAGGAAAAGCGGAGGACACCCTTGGAGGCTCCGCTGTTTACTTTGGTCTTGCAGCAGGGCAACTTTCCAGAGTTCGCATTGTCGGTGTTGTTGGTCCTGATTTTCCCAGCACAGAACGCGATTTTCTTAAGCAAAGAAATGTTGATATCCAGGGGCTTACCATTGGCCGTGGCCCCACATTCAGGTGGGAGGGTGTTTACGGACCGGACTTCGGTGATGCCAGAACAATTCGGACAGAGCTTGGCGTGTTTGCCAGCTTTGAGCCGGTTTTACCGGAAGAGTACCGCAAAACTCCTTATGTGTTTCTTGCCAATATTGACCCTGATCTTCAGTTGAAAGTTCTTGAACAGGTAGAGAATCCCACATGGATCGCCATGGATACCATGAATCTGTGGATCGAACACAAAAAAGAAGTTGTTCTGCAGGTAATAAAAAAGATAGATCTTCTTTTTGTAAATGCCTCTGAGGCCAGACAGATATCAGGTTCCAGTGATCTTTTCAGAGCAGGCAGATACATGCTGAAAAGGGGGCCGAGGTTTGTGGTTATTAAACTGGGAGCCAGTGGTGTAATGGTTTTTGGTGGTCCTCAGCCTTTCCTGCTGCCTGCATGCCCGGTGAAAAAGGTTGTTGACCCAACAGGTGCCGGAGACAGTTTTGCTGCTGGAATGCTGGGATTTCTTGCTGGAGTTGGTGGCGAACTTACATTCAAGAACATTACCAGGGGGCTTTGCTACGGTGCAGTAACAGCCAGTTTTGCCATCAGCGGTTTCGGAGTGGAAGCTCTTCGCAATTTAAGCAAATCTGAAATTGATGAGAGACTGGGCTTTTATCTTTCAACCAATCAACTGGACAGGGTAAAAGAATGAGCGGCATAGATTACAGAGACAGCGGAGTAGACATAGATGAGGGTTTAAGGGCTGTAGATCTTATGAAGAAGGAAGTCAAGAAAACATTCAATAAGAATGTGCTTTCAGAGCTGGGGCATTTTGGTGGGCTTTTTAGAGCTGATTTCCCCACCCTGACACAGCCTGTGCTTGTTGCAAGCATGGACGGTGTGGGTACCAAGTTGAAAGTAGCATCATTGATGGATGATTATTCAACAGTTGGCCAGGACCTGGTGAACCACTGCGTTAATGACATTCTTGTTCAGGGTGCGTTCCCGCTTTTCTTTCTTGATTACATTGCCTGCGGCAAGCTTGATGCAACGGTGGCAGCCGAGATAGTAACAGGGTTGGCAAAAGCGTGTTCTGAGAACGGATGTGCTCTTCTTGGTGGAGAAACAGCAGAGATGCCGGGTTTTTACAATGCAGGAGATTACGATGTTGCAGGAACCATTATAGGTTCTGTTGATAAAGAAAAGATCATTGACGGTTCTGCTGTTGTTCCCGGTGACAGTATCATTGGTATTCCATCAAGCGGCCTGCATACCAACGGTTTTTCTCTGGCCCGTGCGGTTCTGTTCGAAAGAGCCGGTCTTTCAGTGAACAGCCATCATGATATTCTTGGAAAAGACACTGTAGGTGAGGCTTTGCTGAAGGTGCATCGCAGTTACCTTAATCAGATGAAACCTCTTCTGGAACAGGAACTTGTTTCAGGTATGGCTCACATAACCGGCGGCGGCGTTCCCGGGAACCTTATACGGATCCTGCCTGAAGGATGCGGTGCAGTTATTACCCCGGGCTGGGATGTGCCGCCAGTTTTCAGACTGATCAAAGAACTTGGTGGTATTCCGGAAACAGAGATGCAGAGAGCATTCAATCTTGGAGCAGGATTCCTTGTTGTCACATCTCAACCGGAGAAGGTAACCGAGTTCTTGATTCAATCTGGAGAGAAACCATTCCCGGCAGGCAAGATCACAAGCGGGAATACCATTGAATACTCAAGAGAAGGAGTTTAGATGTCTGATCTGACATCACAGCTTGCCATGGATCATGGAGGTACCATTCTGCTGGCTGTTATGGATGGCGTTGGTGACATTCCCATTCCCCAGTTCGGAGGGCTTACTCCTTTAGAGAAGGCCAAAACTCCCAACCTCGACAAACTTGCAGCAGGGGGCGCTCTCGGGCAGCACCTGCCTGTTGGCAGAGGTATAACTCCCGGCAGTGGACCGGGGCATCTTTCTATTTTTGGCTATGACCCTGTTAAGTTCCTTGTTGGAAGGGGTGCTCTCGCAGCTCTTGGAATTGGTTTCAAACTACAGCATGGAGATCTTGCTGCAAGGATCAATTTCTGCACCCTGGCAGACGATGGAGTTATTCTGGACAGAAGAGCTGGCAGAATTTCAACCGAATTGTGTAATCTGCTTGTTGATGAACTTAAGCCCATCTCAGTGCCAGGAGTAGAGATATTTGTTGAACCGGTGAAAGAGCACAGAGCCTGTGTTATCTTCCGCGGTCCCGGGCTTTCTGAAAGCATTCACGACACGGATCCCGGTCTTGTCGA
>JAOZLN010000078.1:0-2109 GCA_029934845.1 Candidatus Sabulitectum sp. | reverse complement strand
AAAAACCACTTGGAGTTACAGCCACATCTTCTGGCGCCGAGCTGGCTGTTCATGTGGTAAGTGAATTTATCAGTAAGGCTTCAGCTATTCTTAAGGACAGAACACCTGCTAACGGGTTGCTTCTGCGGGGCTTTGCCCTTCATGAAGATTTTCCGACACTCTCAGAGCTTTACAAACTTAATCCGGCTGCTGTTGCCCTTTATCCCATGTACAGAGGTGTTGCCTCTCTGGTGGGTATGGAACAATTCGAGTCCAGCCCTGCTGATCTTTCCGGAGAGGTTCAGGCGGCAAAGGATGCGTTGAAGGCAGGCAGAGATTTCGTATTTCTTCACCACAAGTACACCGATAGTTCCGGTGAAGACGGGGATCATCAGAGAAAAGTATCTGAAATTGAAAAATTCGACAGGGCGGTTCCAGGGCTTCTGGAGTGTGGCTTTGATGTGATCTGTATTACAGGTGATCATTCAACGCCGTGTCCTATGAAGCTTCACAGCTGGCATCCGGTGCCTGTTCTTATCTACGGCGGGCCGCAGAGAACGGGCTGGAGTGCACGATTTACCGAGCGGGAGGCGTCTTCGGGTGCTCTGGGTACATTCCAGGGACAGGAACTGATGTCTTTACTGCTGGCTGCAGCTGGAAGGCTGGCTAAGTTCGGTGCCTGAAAGTAATTACTCTGCTCTTGTCTGTTTGTCGGGCGGTGTGGATTCCACAGCCGCCCTTTTTCGCTGCAGCAGAAAATTTGAAAAGGTAAGAGCTGTGTATGTTAATACATCCGGTGGTAATCCACCTGAACAGGCAGAAATGTCCTGTAAGAAACTTGGCATTGAGTTTCTGGTGGCAGATGCCCGTGAACTGTTCAACAGGAAGATAAAAGATTTTACACAGATGGTCTACAGCCAGGGGCAAACTCCAAATCCATGTGCTCTCTGTAATGCTGAAGTTAAACTTGCAGTTCCCTTTTCCATACTGCAGAAGAGCGAATTTCTGGTAACAGGGCATTATGCAAAGTTCTATAACGGCAGATTAAGAAGAGGGAACGATCCTTCAAAGGATCAGTCTTACTTTCTTTCTCTTGTTCCGGAAGCCATACTTGAACGGTGTCTCTTTCCCCTGTCAGAAAGTATGAAAGAGGCTGTAAGAGAGGAAGTTCTTGCTGCAGGTCTTCCATTCATAACCAGAGAAAGTCAGGACCTCTGCTTCAGTCGGGGCAGCACCGGGGTTCCAGGTGATATTCTTAACACCGAGGGTGAAACGGTTGGACGGCACAATGGTCTTGATGGATATACTCCCGGGCAGAGGAAGGGTCTTGGAGCCCACAGTTCAAAGAAATTTGTTATTGAGCTAAGGCCAGTGTTGAATCAGCTTGTTATAGGGGACGCGGAAGACCTTTACAGTGAAAAATGTATTCTGAATAATATCAACTGGCTGAGAAAACCTGCGGAAAGCAGTTTCAGCTGTTTGATTCAGACCCGTTACCGGAAACCATCGGCTGCGGCTGATGTGTTTGTGGAAGAAGATGGCAGCAGGGCGAGGGTTGTATTTCACAGCCCGGAGAAAGCTGTTGCTCCAGGGCAGGTGGGAGCAATGTATTTTTCTGATGCTGTAATTGGTGGGGGTATCATTGCAGAATATAAGGGGGTTTGAAAATGCCTAACAGAATAAAGGAAGAGATCGCCAGACTGAAGAAAGAACGGGGAGCTGTAATTCTTGCTCACAGTTACCAGCCTGGTATCATACAGGACATCGCTGATTTTGTGGGAGATTCGCTTGAACTGTCAAGAATCGCAGCCAGAGAATCCGCAGAACTTGTGGTTTTCTGCGGTGTAAAATTCATGGCGGAAACTGCTAAACTTCTTTCCCCGGAAAGCGTTGTCGTTCTGGCTGCACCTGATTCGGATTGTTCACTGGCTGCCTGTATGACCGGCGCTGATCTCAGGGCCATGAAGAAGAAGCATCCAGGTGCTGAAGCAGTTATTTATGTTAATTCTACAATTGATCTTAAATCGGAGGCCTGGGCCTGCTGTACCAGTGCAAATTCAGTTGAGGTTGTTGAAGCAGCGGAGTCCGATGAAGTGATCTTTGGACCGGACAGAAACCTTGGAAGCTGGG
>JAOZLN010000077.1 GCA_029934845.1 Candidatus Sabulitectum sp. | reverse complement strand
TAGATCCCTGCAGATGTATTCTCGGGCAACTCTATAAAATGACTGCCACCAGGTCGGTCAAGAACTCCCAGATCTACAACCATCCTGCCTGACAGATCCACAACAAATGCTCTTACAGGCCAGGTTGTGGTGGTGTACTCAAAAGAAACACACCTGGAAAGAGTCGGATTGGGTGAAACCGAGGTTAAGTTCAAAGAAGCTCCGCCGGCATTCCAGAGCCTGTTGGGCTCGCCGGGAGTACCGGGAAACGGAGCCAGTTCCCAAAGGGAAAGATCGGAAGATATCAGGCCAAGAACACCGGTTCTGCCACGGGGACTAAATGCGTCCATATCCCAGTCAATACAAAACAACTGCCTCCCGCTTCTGTCATAAACAGAAAGCGAATCAATCTGTGAGTCAAGGCCGAATCCCAATCCGGGCATTGAAACATCGCACCCGGGAAAACAGGATTGAAAAAGATATGGCTCTCTAACCAGAACCTTGAAACCGTCAGGTTCTACCACCGTGTTCAGAGGAACAATACATCTGTTCCCTTCTGAGTCCGATAAAGAAAAACCTCCAATATTAACAGGGGCAGCGCCTGGATTGTAAAACTCTACCCAGTCTCCACAGTTGAATTCTTCGCTGGGCATGCAGTTGATCTCTGTTATTATCAAAGGTGAGGAAGAAAGATGCTCTTCCCTCTGGGCAGGTACCGGTCTTGTCCACAACGAACCCCAGCCCGGGTCAAGCATCGTAAGTGTTCCACTGCCTGGAGCAGAGCCTGCGCAGTTACCAAAGGACGTTCTAACAGGAAACTCGCTTTGGAACAGCGTAAGGGAATTCGTAAGAAAAAGAGTATCGCCTGCACCGATAACAGTTCCCGGCGGAAGAAAAATTCTGTTTGGTGAATCTCCAAAGACAAAAACACAGCATGATATGTTAACATCTCCGTCACTTTCATTCACCAGAGGCAAGGCCCAAAGGTCAGGACCGTAAACTTCCGGCACTAAAACCGAGAAATCGCAGTTTCCGCCTCCGCCTGGTGGGAAGCTTCCTGGAGCCGGGCGCACAATACAGGGATGTGCAGAACGCATGTACGCATATGTTCCAAGACCATAGGAAGGATAGTAGAAATACTGCCTGCCACCAGTGGATGTATTGAAAAGAAAAGAGAGTGGGCAGTGATCGGCTTCATCAGGCATAGGAAAACTTATTGTCCATTTCAGCCCCTCAAACCCATTTACCGGTCTCATACTAAGAAAATGCCCTCCGGAACCAGTCAGCCATTTCAGGCGGGCGGTTTCAAACGGGTCACTTATCCATATGGTGATATCCGTTTCTTCTCCCGCATCAAGCCATGGATCAGAAATATCAAGTTCAAGAACCGAAGCAGTTTCGGGAACAAGCATGTTATCTGAAAGAAACTCAGCCCTGTTCGCAACAAACCAGACAAGATCTTCATATGCCTGATCAATTTCCAGAGCAGTCCATTGCGACAGAGGATCCTCGTAAAGATCAAACCGGATCTGGTTGTAAATTGAGTCCAGCAGAAAAGGGACCTCATTTGAAAGCAATCCTGTGAGCTGATTCATGTACATCTCAAAGGTCAGCATATTTGCCGGTGACAGAATAAGTCTTTGATAGAGCGAGTTTTCCCTGAAATATCGAAGGGAAGTGTCATGAATCAGCTCTGGAAAGAATTCGCCACTGCTCATACTGCCAAGACAGCTTCCCCGGTCCCAGGGGAACACCCTCCATCGTCCGTCTGAATCAAGAGTCAAGTAGTAATTATTTGAACCTGAATCCCTTTCTACCAAAGCTAGATTCACGGCATAATAGCCAAGCAGATTGTCCACATCCACCGGAAGCGGCTCTACTCCTGCATGTATACAATCAATAAAATTCTCCAGCCGGGAAATGAATAATTCACCATCACCCCGGGGGCGATATGCCTGCAACTGCGAAATTCCAGAGGGAAGCTGCATGAACCTTGCACCCTCCATCTGAGCTTTGAACACAACCCGGGGAAAAAGACCGTAACGGTAAAAATAGAGTGAATCCACCCTTTCAATATCCAGATAAACGCCGGTATTCTCCCCGTTAACAAAAAGCTTTGCATAAGAGGTGCGCGATGCAGGAAATCCCATTAGTTCCGATGTTCGCATTGCAATAAAATTACGCATCATCCCCGGATCCATATACTCTGAATTCAGATTCAACCGTTCTCTCCCCAGGAAAGAATGATCAGGAAAAATTATGGCCCAGCTTTTCTTCGGAAATGCCAGTGTAGACTTGCCTCGAAACCGCACAAAACAATCCGCAGTTCCGGAAGAACAACTGATGACCGCAGGATATTCATTTGATGACCACGGATCGCCATAGAGCGAATCAAGATGCTCCGGGGCTATTTCAAGAAAATACTCTTCCATCCCGGAAGAGTTCACGGGTAGCGTAATTGTGATAAGCGCCAGCATACACGGGAAATATAGACTCTTAATCGTGTTCTTGAGTTGATGCTTCATAGCGTAAAATACTGGTATTCAGGAAATGGTACAACAATGAACACAAAGGCTGGCCGGGCAATTCTTGTTAAGAATTTTCGGCAAATACCCAGCCAACCGGGTATTAAGTATCATATAGAGAATGAAACGCCAAAAGAGAGGAAGGGAAAACAATGAAGTATTTATCAATTTTACTGCCTGCCTGTTTGTTCATTGTATGCAGCTGTTCAGAAGTTTCCGGGCCAGAAAACCCTCAGGTCACCAGGCTGGGATCCATACCTGCCGGGGCTGTAAAGATCACTCCTGACACGGATGTATTTCCCCCTGTGATTCATTCAGCTGAATGGTCAGACCCGGTACCTGTGCCGGGCCCCATAAACACCGCAGGGGTTGAAGATGCAGCTGTGATCTCTGCCGATGGAAGCATCCTGGTCTTCTTTTTTACCCCTGACGGCAATCTTCCTGCAGAGGAACAGCTTCACGATGGAGTGTCAGGTATCTGGTGGTGCAGAAAGACCGGGTCCAGCTGGACTGAGCCTGTCAGGGCATTGCTGGCGGATCCAGACGAAGACCACCTGGACGGTTCACTGGCCTTTACAAATAACACTCTCTGGTTCTGTTCTGCCCGGCAGGGGAACTACAACCCCATCGATATCTATACCGCAGAACTATCCGGAAACCAGTGGATCAACTGGCAGAATGCCGGCCAGCAGCTCAACCAGGACTACGGTACAGGTGAGGTAGCTTCCACTTATGATGGTGATTCTCTTTACTTTGGGAAAACAGGGGATGGATATGGACAGCATGATATCTGGCTCTCTGTTCGAAACGGTGAGAACTGGTCAACCCCGGAAAATCTGGGTTCAGTGATCAACACCATCGGGGATGAAAACCTGCCTTGCATTTCTCCGGATGGCAATGAACTCTGGTTTACCCGATCAGTGAGCGGCATGGGATACTATGGCCCTGCCATTTTCAGATCGGAGAGAACTGGTGGAGTATGGGGTGAGCCTGTGGAAATTGTTTCAAACTATGTTGGTGATCCCGGAATAGACGCACAAGGTAATTTATACTTTACTCATCTGTTTTACAGTTCTGAACACAGCAAAATAGAAGCAGACATCTATGTTGCATATCGCATCTTATGAGTTTTGTCCACCTGAATGCACAGCGCTTATTGTTAAACATGCTCCCAGGAATTCTGTTGTTGTTTTTGTTCTCCGTTTTATTCTTATCATGCAGTTCGAGCAATCCCAGCGGCCCTGAATACGTCACGTATCCGGAGCATGAAAAAAGGTACGGTATCTACTCCTTTGATATGGAAACCGAAGAAATTGAACTGATATACACCTCCGACTATTCAATCCACAGGATCCATGAAAATAGTTCTGGAACAAGAATTGTCTTCCAGCAGAACTTCGGAGACGATGTCTTTCTGCACAGCGAGATATGTACGATCAACCCGGATGGAACCGGGTACAGGAAGCTCACAGACAACTCTTCACTTGATGCATATCCATCCTGGTCGCCTGATGGTTCAAGGATTGTCTATCTTTCGTGGCCTGAATATCCTGATAACACTCTGGACATCTACACCATGAACTCCGACGGGTCCAGTCAAGTCGAACTGTATGATTCAGGATACCATGACGCAGACTGTTACTGGTCAGGATCAAAAATAGTATTCACACGGGAAAGCCAGATATGGATAATGGATGACGACGGAACAAGCGCTGTTCAGGTAACCGATTTCGAACTTGCCGGTGAGCAGGGAAGCGCTGATCTTCCCTTCGGTGATTACGACCCCAGACTGGAACCGAACGGTTCGGTTATCTTGTTTGACAGGATGGTTGATGATCAACACCCCAGCGGAAACTGGAATTTCTACACTATTAATGTAAACGGCACCGGAGAATCCGCAATCACCGATACAGGTTGGCAGCAGTTCATTGCTGAATGGTCACATTCCGGGAATCTGATCCTTTTCACCGTAGCCTCAATGAATGACCAGGGGGTGTACGATCTCTATACTGTGAATCCAGATGGTTCAAATACAGTAAACATCACTCCTGCGAACTGGCCAACTGAGTTCCTTTGCTCACATGGAGTCTTCTCACATGACGATGCAAAGATTTATTTTACCGGTGAATGGTGGGATTAGATAAACGGTAAGGAGGAAGATGAACAGGGCACCACGCGTATCGCTGATAATACCTGCACACAATGAGCAGGATTACCTTCCCGCCCTGCTTGATTCGGTGGAAATCGCACGGGATAACTTCAAAGAGCGCAGCGATTCTATCGAAGTAATAGTCGTAGACAACAGTTCTACCGACAGAACTGCTGAAGTAGCCCATTCTTTCCACTGCAGGGTTGTTCACGAAGACAAGCGGATCATTGCTGCAGTTCGAAATTCCGGTGCTGAAGCAGCCGGTGGAGAAATTCTGATGTTTGTTGACGCAGACAGTGTTATTCACCGGGACACATTCAATGCAGTAGTGACGGCACTTTCATCACCTGAAATCATTGGCGGTGCTACAGGAATAAAGATGGAGAGAATGTCCCCTGGCATAGCTCTGTCGTACTGGGCCATGGTACCAATGCTGTGGATAACCGGAATAGACACCGGCGTGGTTTTCTGCAGGAAAGAAGATTTCGTAGCCACAGACGGGTACAATGAAGAAGTACTGTTTGCGGAGATGTTCAATTTCTGATGAATCTGAAACAACTGGGACGCTCCAGAGATCAGAAGCTGATCAAGCTGCACTGTGCCAGGGCAGTAACCTCAGCCAGAAAATTCGACAAGCACGGAGACTGGCACTACCTTCCAATACTGGTAAGGGGTTTTATGGGCCTATTCCTGCCTGTGAAGCGTTTTAACAAATTTGCCATGAAATACTGGTATGGGATCCAGAGAAGTAACCGGGATTCATGCAAAACCCATTAGGGGATGGTTAATACCCCGTAATAGATGTATGATTGTTATGTTAAATTGTATTACATAAATTCGTTTAAGAGCGGAGAGATTTCAGTGCTTTATTTTTCTTTCGGATCGAACATGTCAGAAAAAAGGTTGCTAAGACGAATTACTGCATCCAGAATTGGAGTTGCTACGCTGTCAGGGCATCAGCTCTGCTTTCGCAAGCGAAGCGAACTGGATGGAAGTGCAAAGTGCGATATTCAAGAAACCGGACATCAGGAAGATTTTGTTCTTGGCGTTCTCTATGATATTGACAAAGCACAAAAACCCATACTTGATAAATACGAGGGGCTGGGATCAGGTTACAATGTGAAAACTGTTTCCGTAACGATCAATAACAAATCCTTTGATGCTTTCACCTATTACGCCACAAGTATTGATGCATCTCTTAAGCCTTACCAGTGGTACAAACGCCATGTTCTTGAAGGAGCAAGAGAAAACAATATGCCGGAAGATTACATTCAACACATAGACAAGATCCCCGCACTGGTAGATATCAATTCAGAGAGAAGAGAGCGGGAACTGTCCATCTACGCATAGTGCACAGCTATTCGAAAAGCTTGCTCCTGGCTAAAAGCCCACTCCTGCGCCTACTGAAACAAGCATATCCTTTTCAGTGTCATTACCGGCAATGTGTCCATAAAGCCCAAAAGTCAGATTGATGCCGGATACCATTATCACTCCTTCACCACCTGCGTAAGTCTGCCGGGTCTCCACATCTCCAATAGTCTTTCCCCAGGTGTACAGGACCGAGCTCTTCAAGGCAATTCCAAAGTGATAATCCCAGCTGCCTCCAATACCCAGAGCTGCCTTACAGCCTCCAACACCAGGTTCCGCCTGAATAAACCAGAGTGTTGCCGGCCTGTAAGAGAGAGAAATAGATGCGATCTGCGGAGTAGAAACCCTGACTCCCACCATGAATGGATAAGCTGCAGCAGTAACTGGAAGAAGAAACAGCAGAATGACCGTTAAGGTTCTTTTCACTTCAACCTCCTGGTTATGCATTCCATGGTGCAGCAAACCTGCATATGCATAGCACTGGTACAGGAAGGTACACCAGGAGAATACTCAACAATTGAATGATCTATTTAAGTGCCTCTGTCCCAGTAAATTCTCTGTTTAACCTCATGGCATCAAGAACCATTTTGTCTTCCCCGGTGGATCGATCTGTTACAAGTCTGGCCATAACCTCGCCCACTCCAGGCCCCAGCATGAACCCCTGACCGCACATTCCCACTGCAACAAAACTGCCGGCAGGGCCAGCCTGTCCCAGAATAGGAGTTCCGTCTGGAGTCTGCGGGTAACAGCCCCGCCAGGTTCTTCTTACCTTAAGATTGGCAAGTCGCGGGTAAAGCTTAACCATTCTTCGAGCCACCTGCGGCAGAAATACAGATGTTTCGGCAGTTCCAGTACCAAGAATGGGAGGCTCTGGAGTAATACAAAATACCACCTGACCGGTGCTGAACTGGTAAAAATAGTAGTTGGCGCTTCCAGGCGATCTGCTGATATCTACAACCATGGGGTTGAAGAATCGCTGAACAGGCTCTGTAATACCAGCCTCGTGCATATCCGGATATACAGGAATGTCAATGCCCAGCATGGCTCCAATTTCTCTTCCAAAAGAACCTGCGCAGTTGATGATCTTTGTTGAGTTGTATTCGCCTTTGTCTGTTCGAACAGTAAAATTTCCCTTTTTCACTATTGATTCAACGGTTTCTCCAAACCTGAATTCTGCTCCTTCTTTTACTGCTTGTCTCTGAAAGGCATAACAGCTATCCATGGGGCTTGCACTGCCATCCCCCGGGGAGAATGTTCCACCAAGAAGCCCTTCCCTGCTAATACCGGGCACCAGATCAATTATTTCATCAGCATCGCACCATTTAATGTTAAGCCCGGCATTCTGCTGCGCAGGTATCATATTCTGCAGTGACCGTGATATTTCTTCAGTGTATGCCACAAAAGTGTAGCCACCCATGAACCAGCCAATATCGTCACCGTGAACATCTTTCCAGGTCGAAAAGGTTTTCAGCGAATGAAGACTTAAAGCAACCTTTGCAGGATCGCTGTGTGTGGCTCTTATACCACCGATGGCACATTTGTTATTGCCCTGTCCCGCCGAACTGCCGGAATCTATAACAAGAGACTTAACTCCTCTTGCAGCAAGAGACATCGCTATGGGGGTTCCAACAGAACCTGCGCCTATAATTATTACCTCATACATTACTCATCATCCTTCCCGCAGAAGAAACCCAGTCTTGTCTCTGCGAAAAGAGGTCTTTCAGTGAAGTCTGTTATCTCTTCCAGATCAATGCCCTCACCTCTGATGATCCGTGGAATAAGAGATTTGCATGTTTTACCGCCACATGCACCGAAGCCGGCCCGTGACCTTGACTTCAACTCATTCATATCCCGAACACCTTCGCGAAGCAGTTCCTTGATCTCACCAGCAGTTACCCTCTCGCATCTGCAAACAATAGAATCATCTGCTATGGGTATTGCTGGGACTGATGATTCAGGTACAGTTGCTTCCGAATTCTGTACCCTTACTCCTGCAACCCTGTTGGCAATATCTGCTGGAACCGCAATATCAAGAAGCATTGTTGAAGGGTAACCCGGTGCTGTTCTCAAACTGAGTACAGTTCCATTTCCGATTGGCTTTCCTTCCCATTCGGTTACTGTAACAGTCTGATCTTTTTCCAGAACCCAGTCTCCAAGCTCCCATGAAACGGTAACAGTTGGAAAATCGGGATTTTTCCGGTAATCAACAAGAGTTATGGCCAGGCCGGGACAGATCGCCACGCATTTCCTGCAGCCAATACAATCGCCACTGAATACCGGAAGCCCCTGAATAGGATGCCCGCTGGTGGTAATAAGCCCCTTGGGACAAACGGTCATACAAGGATTGCAGGGTATTTCCTGGAAACAGTGAATTACCGGGAAAACACCCTCCCTTGCTGTAGATTCAACATATTTATTAACAGACCCGCCGGGGCTTTTCAACACCTCGGCTTTTTCCAGCCAATCGTCCGGGATCCTCACAGATTCACCTGCAAGAAATTGTGCTATTCTTCTGCCGCATATTCTTCCGCTAAACATGGCTGCACTGGCCTCTGCAATTTCTTCCGAATCGCCGGTAAGCATGGAAGGAATTCCGTACTCTACAGCTTTGCTGTGAAACTCGTTCACCGAGCTCAGGCCAACTGCTACAAGAAGAGTATCGACCTTGAAATTCTTTTCCGTGCCGGGAACAGGGTTGAAATACTCGTCTACCTCGGCAATGGTAACACTTTCAAGGTTTTCGTCACCGTGAGCGGCAAGAACAGTGTGCTTCGTATAAATAGGCACACCCATGCGTAGAATTTTGTCTGCATGAACCTTGTAACCGCCACACTCTGCCATTCCTTCCGCAAGACCCACAACGGTCATACCGGCCTGCAGTGCGTGGTATGCTCCGATAAGACCCACATTGCCCCCGCCAAGAATAAATATTCTTTCAGAACAACGAATCTGATCCCGGTTCACAAGAGTCTGAAATGCTCCTGCTCCATACACTCCCGGTATGGTAGAGCCTGGAAACGGAAGTGATTTTTCCCTTGCACCTGCTGCAACCAGAAGCTGCTTCGGTTTTACAATCTTATAACCGTCTGTTCTTCTTACACCAATACTGCCATTGCTGAACACTGCCAGCACCACAGATTCCGTCCAC
>JAOZLN010000345.1 GCA_029934845.1 Candidatus Sabulitectum sp. | reverse complement strand
TGGAAATGTACCTGGAGATCCGGAACTTCCATTGATTCTTGACAAGGTTTACCCATGTCACGAAGTGGTAAAGATGGACTACCATCTGCCAGGCTGTCCGCCACCGGCAGATCTTATATGGCAGGCACTGGTCGCATTGCTTGAGAACAAGCCGATGAACCTGCCTTACGAAGTCATCAAGTATGATTGATATAAAGGAGGATCATCTTGGGAGCTACTAAAAAAATTATTATAGAGCCTGTGACCAGGGTGGAGGGACACGGAAAAGTCTCCATTCTGCTGGATGAGAATGGGCAGGTTACAAGAGCCCGTTTGCATATTGTAGAGTTTCGCGGATTCGAACGGTTTATCCAGGGTCGTCCCTATTGGGAAGTTCCTGTTACCGTCCAGCGTCTCTGTGGTATCTGCCCTGTGTCCCATCATCTGGCTGCGGCCAAGGCAATGGATGTTATTGTGGGGGCTGACAAGCTTACGCCCACAGCAGAGAAAATGCGCCGTTTGATGCATTACGGTCAGATATATCAGTCACATGCGCTTCACTTCTTCCATCTGGTCTCACCGGATCTGCTCTTCGGCTTTGATGCTGATCCGGCGATCAGAAATATTATCGGTGTGATCAAGAAGTTCCCCGAGCTGGCAGTTCAGGGTGTTATGATGCGCAAGTTCGGGCAGGAGATCATCAAGGTGACTGCAGGTAAGAAGATTCACGGTACAGGTGCCATCCCAGGTGGTATCAACAAGAATCTCAGCATTGCCGAGCGCGATTCCCTTCTGAAGGATATCGATCAGCAGATCGAATGGTCCCGTGGTGCTCTTAAAATAGCCAAAGATTACACCATCGAGCATATTGGCGAACTCAGTGACTTTGGCGCTTTTGACTCCAGTCATCTTTCCCTGATACGGGAAGATGGAGCCATGGATCTTTACGATGGTGGTATCAGAATGATTGATTCCCAGGGAAACAAGGTTATTGATCACTTCGATTACCAGAACTACACAGACATCATTGCTGAAGAAGTAAAAGACTGGTCATACATGAAGTTCCCCTTTATCAAAGATCAGGGAACAGAGAATGGCTGGTACAGGGTAGGACCTCTCTCAAGAGTGAATACTGCCGACTTCATCGATACTCCTGAAGCGGAAATAGCCCGCCAGGAATTCAAGGCTCTTACCGGTGGAAAGCCTAACAACCTTACCATGGCATATCACTGGGCAAGGATGATCGAGGTTCTGCACGCAGCGGAAAAGATCAAGGAATTGCTGCACGATGATGATCTGCAGGGCGAGGATCTTGTGGTTAAAGGTGAGCGCCGCTCAGAGGGTGTTGGCCTTATTGAAGCACCTCGAGGAACACTTTTCCACCACTACAAGGTGAATGAGGATGACCAGGTAACAATGTGCAATCTCATAGTTTCCACCACAAGCAATAATGTACCAATGAACCTGGCTGTGGAAAAAGTGGCAAAGAAGTATTTATCCGGTTCCGAGATCACCGAGGGTCTTCTTAACCGTGTTGAAGTTGCCATCAGAGCCTATGATCCATGTCTGTCCTGCGCAACACATGCTTTGGGCAAGATGCCACTTACAGTGAGTGTTGTTGACCACAATGGCCAGATCGTAGATAAGAAATCCACCTGATGACAGGAACAGCGAAGAAAGTTCTGATCATAGGATACGGAAACCCCGGCCGTCTTGATGACGGTCTGGGTCCCCTGTTCGCAGAGGAAATGGAAAAGTTGCAGTTGGACGGAGTTACCGTTGATTCCAACTATCAGCTGGCAGTTGAGGATTCGGCAGCCATCGCCGAGCACGACTTTGTCGTGTTTGTCGACGCTGATGTATCCGGACCTGCGCCGTTCCATTTTGAGCGTGTTGTTCCGAAGCACCACATGAGTTTTTCTTCCCACAGCATCAGTGCCGACGCACTGATGGCCATGGCTGAAGATCTGCTTTCAAGCAAAGCAGATGCTTTTATGCTGGGTATCAGAGGATATGAGTTCAATGAATTCGGAGAACGGATATCGCCTGAGGCCAGGAAAAACCTTGATGATGCACTGGTTTTTATGAAACATGCTCTTGAGGATTGTGATTTTGCAAAGTATGTGAACCGGTTTGCAGTTGAAGGCCGGTAAGTGTTAATGTACCTATTGAACCGTGCAGATTGAAATGAGGATAAGTTATGAAAGACGGGAAACATGTTATTCTGTGCGTTGATGATGACAGGGATATGCTTGATGCGTTGGGTATTCTTGTGGAAAGCTTCGGATACTGCTTTGTCAGTGCCTCCAGTGCTGAAGAGGGGCTAAAGAAATTCAAATCGGAGAAACCTGACCTGATCATGGCTGATCTTATGATGGAAGAAGTTGACTCTGGTACCGGGCTGGCAAAGGATCTGAAACTGGCGGGTTGTGCTGTTCCGGTCTTTCTGCTGAGTTCTGTTGGTGATGCCCTCAGGAATAACACGAATTATGCAGATTTGTCTCTTACAGGAGTTTTCCAGAAGCCGATTCAACCTGCAGTTCTTGAAAGAACTCTTAGGAAGGAACTGGGTTAATCAACTGAGCTATGCTGACTGATTCATTTATTCGTCTGACAGTAGATCTTACGGGTATACTGCAGGGGGTCGGTTTCAGGCCGACAATGGCAAGGATAATGGCCAGTGCCGGTTTAACCGGCTGGGTCAGGAATCAGTCAGGCACTGTTCGTCTCGTTATTGACGGACCAGTAACGGATGTAGATAACTTTTTAAAGAATTTATCCGATGAACTCCCTCCCAAGGCTCGCCT
>JAOZLN010000344.1 GCA_029934845.1 Candidatus Sabulitectum sp. | reverse complement strand
ATGCAATTTCAGGGTTGTTCGTGTTGAGAAAAAACAATTATGAAAAATTTAAGAAGCTCTTGATCCCATCAATTTTATACTGGATGTTTCTAATCATATGGACAGGAACTTCGTGGCACGGATTGCCGGCACCAGCAGGAAGAATGTTTGTTCCATTGATCCCTCTTTTCGTTTGCGGGCTTGCTGCCGTGTGGAACAAAAAGGAAACAAAGTATCTTGTTTATATGTCTCTGGCGATCTCGGCAATTGTAATTGCATCGCCTGTATGCAGGTACAATTACGCCGACGGAACTGACAGTCTTTTTGATCTTGCAGGGGTGACCAGCGGGTTCTCTATGGCAAGAAGCAGTGCACCCAGTCTGCTGCTGGCATTATTCCTGGCAGGTTCCCTGCTGGTGGTTCTAAAAAACTCAAAAAAGAACAGCGGCTTCTTTCCAGTGATCATATTTGCAGTGATCTTTTTTCTTGGTCTTAATCCCGGTGGGTACGAAGCCGAAGACATGTCGCCGGAGGTTATCCAGGGAGCAAGGCTTTATCCTTACATTTCAGATCCTGTTGAAAGGTATTTCTGGTTTGGCAGTCGCGAAAGAATGGTTGAACTGGGTGAACCTGGTCAGTCTGTTATGCTACCCGAAGTCCGGGCTGGAGACACTTTATCTATTCAGATGTCAGGTGCAGGTGGGATTGTAGCTGTTGGTTCTTCTCTTGTTACCGTAGAAACACCTCTTATGGCAATGCCTTCTGTTTACCTTTCTATGGGAAAACCTTCAAGGATACTACTGGATCGGCCGGAAAACAGATTTATGCAGCATTTTGCTATTCCGGTGGATGATGAAGATATTGAGAATGGAACTGTTCGTATTTTTCATCTTCAGGGGCCTCCTGTTTACCTTGACAGAATTGACATTCTTGAAGGAAGTATTTTGTAATGTGCAAGCTTTCTGTTGTAGTACCTTCTCGTAATGGCCTGGCGATTCTGAAAGAATTTCTTCCTGCGATAATTCGTGAAGCAGGAAAAGCCGGGGGGGAGGTGCTGGTGGTGGATGATTGCTCCAGTGATAATACCTCAAATGAGGTATTATCTTTATTCCCCGGTATTACCTTTTTGTCCAGAAGATCAGATCCCGGTTTTTGCCATGCGGTGAACCTTGGCATGTCCAAGGCCAAAGGCAGCTATCTGATGCTGTTAAACAACGATACTATCCCGGGAAAAGACGCATTTGTAAAACTGGTTTCTGTGTTGGACGAATCCAGGTCTAATGTAGCAGTGGCTGTTCCTTCTATCATCAGACCCGACGGTTCTGATGACAGTTGTTATCGCTGGGGATTTGTTCACGGTCTGGCAGTTACAGGCGAGAAAATACCAGGAGAGGAATATCCATCTGGAGCCTGCGCCGTGTGGAAGCGTTCAGTATGGGAAGAACTTGGAGGGTTAAGCACCGACTATGCACCCATATACTGGGAAGATGCCGATCTTGGTGTAAGAATGCACAGGGCTGGATACAAAATGAAGATGTGCTCTGAAATTATTGTTAATCATCAGCACGCAGCCACAATGGGCGGTTCGCTGCAATCCGAAGCTTTGCGTGAACGGAACAGGTTTGTTTTCATGGACAACAACTGCAATTCTTCAGCAGAGAGAATATCCAGAATGTGCTGGCTGCCAATTCATTTGCTGCTTGCAGTTTTAAGAGGAAATAGAGCCTTCACCATGGGATACATAGATTATCTGAAGCTGAGAAGAGATAAGGAATGAAAAGAGGAGCTCGACGTTTCGTGCTGGGAATTGAAGGGCTTACCGCCCTTGTAACAGGCGCTTCAGCACTGTCGGCAGTTGTTTCTTTTCTTGTGCTCTGGCTTGTGGTCTCAGATGCGCGGACGACCCTTGAAACCGCGTCATACTCCAGAGCCGAATACATTTCACATGCTCTGGGCATCAGGCCTACTCAAAGATCACTGGAATCACTTGTGAGCTCTTCAATTCCCGGAGGGGGCGTAAGTGCAGCAGTAGTTATTTTTGAAAACTCTGATATACTTGCATATCCATCTGTTACGGTTGAAGAACTCGAGAATGCAGAAAGAATTACATATTCCTCTCCTGAAGGCTACAGGGTATCTTTGTTTGTGGAGATGCCGCCGGTTCTGGGCGAAAGCACAGTTATACTTTTTCTTTTAGCGCTTTTTGCTGCAATACTTACAACAGTGGCTATTCTGGTGCCATCATTTCTCAGAAGATCAGTTCTCGATCCATTGAAAAGCATACTTGGAGAGGCTGATAGATTCGAGAGAGGCAGCGGGCACACGGCCCGTGCTGCAAATGTCTCTTTTCAGAAGTTGATTGATCTTCTTGCGCAGAGGGATTCACAACTTGATCAGATGAGAATTGAAGCCTTGAACAGAGCCCACATTGCGGAATCAAGATCCGGTGCAGTTCTTGAAGCCATGGGCTCTTCGGTAATGGTGATAGATTCCCTTGGAAATCCATCACTCTGGAATAAGCAGGCATCAGATCTGTTCAACATTCAGGGGAAACAAGCAAAGAACCACGATCTGAAAGAAAAACTGGAACCCTATCTAAACAGAAGTATTACGGAATGGGACGGCGAAGAGAATGGCAGGATCTTCAGATTTAAGGTTACCCCGGGACAGAGTACAGAGATGATTGTTCTTGTAACAGATGTTACAGTTTCTGTTCTGCTTGAAAGAAGGCTTTCGGAGGAGAGTTCTCTGGCCGATCTTGGAGCTCTTTCTGGAGGAGTTGCTCATGAAATAGGAAATACTCTTTGTGCCATGGAAGGCTT
>JAOZLN010000076.1 GCA_029934845.1 Candidatus Sabulitectum sp. | reverse complement strand
ACTCGAACGGAGTTTCTGTTGCGGATGGAGTACTTTCAGTTAATGGGAATCTTGTGGAATCTGTTGATGATGGACACGGAGGTCACTTTCTTGCAACCGCTTTTAAAGAAGTAAAAGGGAAACCTCCCGGAATTTTCGGATGGACAGACCAGTTGTTCACAAATTATGGAGCCTTAATGGGGCGGATGCACCGGCTTGCGAAGCTTTACACTCCTTCTCATCCGCAAACTGAGAGACCACTCTGGAATTCTTCAGAGATGAATGACGATGTTCTTGTTAATCTGCCCCTGGATCAGCCGGTTACCAGGAGAAGATATGAGGAGATCATTACTTATCTTGAATTGCTTCCAACCAGCAGGGATTCATTTGGGTTGATCCATTTTGATGCTCATGGGGGAAACATGCTGGTGGAAGGATCGGGAAAGATAAATCTGTTCGATTTCGATGATTGCAATATGAACTGGTTTATTAATGATCTGGCTGTGGTTCTTTTCTATATGGTGACGAATGCAAAAGATCCGGAGGGTCTGTGTGCAAGATTTCTCCCTCCATTCCTGACGGGATATTCAAGGGAGAATGATCTGGCCTCGGAGTGGCTGACAGAGATCCCCATTTTTCTTAGAATGCGGGAAATTGACCTTTATGCAGTTATTCACAGAAGTTTTGATGTAACAAAACTTGACGGATGGTGCAAACAATTTATGGATGGCAGGCGTGAAAAGATAGAGAATGCTGAACCGTATCTCAATATGGATTTTTCATATTTTGCTGAATACTTGAAATAATGCATAACAGATATTTGTTTGTGGATGTGCAGGCATCCGGTTCCCCTGGAAAAGGTTTTCTTCTTGAAGTTGCATGGATGGAAACAGGTTTCTCTTCCCATTGTTTCCTGGTCAGGAACACTGGTAAAATGAAGATTCCTTCAAGAGTAGAACGAATAACCGGAATTACAGAAGAGGATGTGAAAGGTGCCAGCGCTCTTGACCCCGCAGAGCTTAAGAAGCTGTTCCTGGCCGCTGCAGGAAGAGATGGAAACGGTTTGCCCCTGGTGCTTGTGGCCCATTTTGCGGTGTATGAGAAGCGATGGCTGGACTGGCTTACCGGTTTAGACCTTGACTTTTTGTGTACACGTGAACTGGCCAGGAAAAAAATTCCCAGTCTTTCCTCCGGCACACTGAGAGCTGTTGCCGGGGCTGCTGGTGTTTTTCTTGGCGAAAAGAGGCGGGCAGGGGATCATGTACAGGCGACAGAAGCAGTATTTCTTGCTCTTCAATCCGGCTTTGAACCTGTTTCAGTTACCAGGGAGAGAAGGTTATCCTTTCCAGGGGGTCCAGGAGTGTACCGCTTCTGGGATTCCAGGAAGAACCTGCTTTATACAGGCAAAGCCAAGAATCTTAGAAAGAGAGTTAACAGCCACTTTACAGGTAAGCAGAAAGGCAGGCATGCTGAATTGATCTGTCGCACCTGCCGGATCACCTATGAGGAGACGGCTACTGCTCTGGATGCAGCACTTCTGGAAAGCAGACTTATCTCCGAGCTTTCCCCCCAATACAATCGGGCAGGAAGGCTGCATAGTGAAACCCTCTGGTATATCCCATGCACCATGGATAAAATATCCACAGAACCGGATGACGACTGCTTTTACGGACCGTTCTCCTCCAGGCATCCCATGGCGGAATTTGTGAAATTAATCTCGTTTATTGGAAAAGAAACCAATAAACTAACTTTTGTTGAAAACCAGTGGCAGGAGATCCCTGAAGCACTGTTGAATCAAGCTCTCTCTGAGTGGGAGATTATTACCGGAAAAGACTCTGTTCTGCATAGTGGTCTTCGGCTTCATTTTCTTCGCAGCAAATCAGAGGGCGATGGGTCGGATAATGCGATGGAACATGTTGATGTAGAATATGTTAAAGGAAAATTGAATGATTTGATCGCCTCTGGTTGTCTTCTGTGTAGAAAGGCTGCTGTTCACAGACTGCTTCAGGGGTGTGAGATACGGTGGAATGGTACGGCGTCTGCCGGGCATGTGCATAAGTTTGTGGAAAACCCTGTAACTGGCCTTTGGAACCAGCGAAAACTACAGATAACAAGAGTTTTGGTGGCGGAGATCAGAAGGATTTACACAGAGGGGAAGAAGCCTGAGATAAGAACAAGATTCGGTACGGTAATAAAGGGAGATTCACTGGGATACCTGCTGTCTGTGGTGTAGAAGAAAGAGGTGGCTGGTCTTACTGCTGCCTGCTATTGTAATGTGTATTAAAGCAATTTCAACAACATTCTCCGGATCTGTGAGGCAGAGCCATGACTGAGCGCGAATGTCATTGTTTGTGGCTACCTGTAATCTTCCTTCTTCTGCAGAAACCCTATTTTTCTTATCCGAATATGTGATAGTTCTCTACATTACAATTCAGGTGTGAACAGTTACATAATATTCATTACAGACATCAATACATTAGTGAAGACCATAGATGTCTGATATTAGCCTATATGCAGCACAATAGAAAGCGAGATCATATCAATTTACATTCAAGAGATGGGTTATTTCATCCTAGTAAATTGTGATGTAATTCACTGCAGACCAGACATTTGATATGGAAATAGGCACTTGGAGGATCGAAAATGTCATTTTTTCTTCTGAACACAAAAAGACACAACATGAGAAGAAATAGATTGGCTATTATGTTGATAACCAGAGATTAAGATAAAAGGGGAGTTTGCATAATGGAAACTCTTTTTTACATATTGGCAACACTGCATGAAAATGCACCCAACACCCTAGTATGATTCAAGAATTCATGAAAAGGAAGGGGTACTTATGTGGCAATTGTTTTCTCTTTTAACTCTTATTGCCGGACCGCCAGCTGAATCGATATCAGCCATGCGGACGGAAACTGCTCCCACTATTGACGGGTACATTGACGAGGCCGTCTGGGCAGACTGTACCGGTGAGACATGCGACTTGTGGCAGTTTGCCCCAAACTATGGTGAGAGTATGTCTCAGCCAACCACGGTGAAAATTCTTTACGATGATGATTTCATCTATTTCGCCTTTTTCATGTACGATTCCCTTCCGGATCAGATGACTCCTGCGCTGACTCCGCGTGACAATTACATAAATGGTGAGTGGATCGCTGTTCTACTGAACACATGGGATGATGGAAGAAGTGCATTCAGTTTTGAAACAAGTCTGGCCAATTCGCAGATGGACGCAAGATTGAACGAACACGGTGGATGGGACTACGGTTGGGATGCTGTCTGGGAGAGCGGAACAGCAACGCACGCTGACGGATGGTCCTCTGAAATGGCTATTCCTCTCAGCAGTCTTCGATTTCCAGACACAGAGAGCCAGGTCTGGTCAATCAACTTTCAAAGAATTCTCAGCAGAACATCAGAGAATGGATGGTACAATCTTTCATCAAGCCAGATGATGGCTGACATTCCCACATTTCCAGAACTTCTGGGCATTGATGGAGTGGAGGGTTCACTGGGAATGGAAATCAGACCATACGCATCAGGTCGTTATTACAATTCCCAGAGTGCTGACGATACAGAGATCAATGGAGATCTTGGTGTTGATCTGAAAATGGGTCTTACAAGCGGAATCACTGCAGATTTTACTGTCAACCCTGATTTTGGACAGGTTGAAGCCGATGAAGCCGAGATGAACCTTGGACACTTTGAGCTGTTCATGCATGAGAAGAGACCTTTCTTCATGGAAAGAAGTGAACTGTTCGACATGCCTTTCAATCTCTTCTATTCCCGTCGAATTGGAGCAGTGGGCTGGAATGGTGATGTAATTCCAATCATGGGTGGAGCCAAGATCACAGGATCAATTGAAGGTGGTTACAGCTTTGGATTTCTTGATGCTGTCACAGGACGAGTCTGGGAAGATGACACCACACTTGTAGAAACCGCTGCCAACTTTGGTATTTTCAGAGGCATCAGACAATTTAGCGGTTACAGCTATTTGGGTGTATCTGCAGTTTCAAAAGACTCTTGGGAGCAGGAGGGCTTTGAAGAGGAAAACAACAGAGCAGTTGCCCTGGACGGAGCTTTTGAAATAGGAGGCAGTCACCTTGTAACCGGAAGTGCAGCCAGAAGTTGGAACACAGGAATGGATCAGGATGGAGCGTATCGTTTCGGAATGGAACGAATCCGCAGCACTTTGGGATATTGGGTGAGCGGTACTCAGGTTGATGAGGATTTTAATGTGAACGGAACCGGTTTTACTACAATGACCGGATTCAGAGCCGGGAACGCCGGAATTCGGAAAACATTCAGACCGGAGGAGACTTTCACCACTTTTTCTTTGTGGGCAAGTCAGAATTACACAACCCAGATTGATGGAGAGACCCTGGATAACAATACCCATGCGGAAGTGAATGGAACTTTTAAGAATGGCTGGAATTTCACGGCATCGGGAAATTATGGAGCTGAATATTTTGATCCGTATGAAGGCCCGGATGGTAAATTCTACGGAGGTCATGCAAACGGCTTTGTGGGTGGAGGCTCCAATCCGTACAAACCTCTGAGATTCTGGGCAGGCACAGGTGGAGGACAGTACGAGAACGGTGGTACATACCAGAATGTTACAGGTAACATGCGTTATCTCCCCGTACCGGTACTGGAGGCATCAATTTCCGGAAACTGGTACCGCACATTTGATAGCGAGAACTACAACTGGGAAGAAAGTGCTTTTGATAGCCGATCCACAGATTGGAAATCACTTACTTTCAGGTTGGCATACATGTTCAATCCAGATATGAATTTAAGACTCTTTTCTCAGTATTCCAATTTCAATATGAACTTTGATCAATCGGATGAGTTCGAGAGTGATGAGCTTAGAGCCAATATTCTGTTTGCATGGAAGTACCTTCCTGGAAGCATGTTCTATCTTCTGGGTGAAACTGTGTTCAATGGAGACGGCAGTGGAGATTTTGAAGACCCCGATCTGGGTGTTTACGCCAAGCTGACCTGGTATCTGCCAATCTAAGAATGAATGTTAAGGCCGGTTGCTCTTACAGGGGCAACCGGTTGATCAAAGAGCTTCTGTAATGAAAATTAGCTCACCGGCCCCCACTGCTTCGCCGTTGTATCCTCCCAGAACAGACCTGACCTTAAAACCGGATCTGTGAAGAAGGTGTTCTGCCTCCCAGCGGAAGGTGTAACGCATGATGAATTCCTGTATAAGTCTTTCCCGTCTACCGTCTGGGTGTTTTACAGAAAAGATCATTTCACAGTGTACGATCTGTGATACTGAATTCACCGACGGGTTTCTGTAGGTAACAGAGACTTCTCTGCCATCACTGAAAGCAAATGGCGGTTCTTCGCCGAACTCAAGTGCTCTCTGTGTATCAGAGAGCATTTCAATGTCCGGATCAAAAATATCCAGAACAAAAGTGCCTCCGGGAGCAAGATGATCGTGTATGGAGGAAAGGCATGAAAGCTGCTCTTCAACTGTGGCTAGATGCTGGAACGGTCGGAAGGGTGTGGTGATAAGATCAAATTTTCGTCCAAGATCAAAGGTTGTCATGTCTGCCTGCACAAGATTTATTCTGTTCCTGACTTCAGGGCTCATCGTTTTGATGGTTCCTCTGCAGAATGCCAGCATATCCTCTGAAAGATCCAGACCTGTGATCGCTGCCCCTGCTTCTGCACACGGGATAAGCGTTCTTCCAGTTCCACATCCAACTTCAAGGACAGTGCCACCATTTGAACGGGAAAGTTCCGTATAGAACCTGATGTCATCGCGACCCACAGCCATCAGATGGTGGTGATAGTACTCTGCGAACCCGTTGTAGAACTCTTCAGCCATTATCACTGCCCCTCTGTGCCATTCAAAAGTGCGAACATCAGCTCATCATGAAAGCTGTTGTTGAAGAAAACACTCTGTTTCATGTGCCCCTCTTTCTGGAACCCCAGTCTGTTCAGAAGTTTAACTGATGCTGTGTTCTCCGGAACCACAGTAGTTTGAATTCTGTTGAGTTTCAATTCTTGAAATCCACAGGTGATAATCTCACTCATAGCTTCTCGCATGTATCCCATACCCTGATGATTTCTAAGCAGACTGAAACCAATATCGGCCCTGCAGTCAAGAAAGCTGAATTCTTCAAACCCGGCAGTACCGGCAAAGACTCCTGTTTCTTTGATGATTATGGACCAGATCAGGTTGTAACCATGACCAAAGCCGTCTTTGTAGTCTTCCAGAATGCCCTGTATGGCATCCGGATTGTCCAGTGGAGTTGCAAGGTATCTCATTATTTCAGGGTCAGAGTAACAGAGGAAAAGCCCTTCAGCGTCTTCGGACACAACTTGACGCAACAGCAGCCTTTCGGTCTGGATCACAGGGAATTTATCAGGCCACAATACTGATCTCATGGAAACACCCCTTTCACCATAGAATAGTACTTTTCAGTCAGCTCTGTCAGGGAGTTTCTCTGTTGCTTACACTATGCCTCAGTGCGGTAATTTATTTGATTATCATTGTTATCCCCCGATCTTTGCTGATCGAGGGATTTTATTTACCTACTAACTAACTAACGGGCTACAACCAGTTTCTCAGTACTGCTGAATGTATCAGTGGTTAATCTGCAGAAATAAATACCACTTGTAAGATCGGTTACAATAGCAGAGTGAGAACCTTCATTTAGTGCTTCATCTACCAGAGTTGTTACTTTGCGGCCGGTAATATCATAAATGCTCAAGTTAACATCAGCAGCGTGTGGAGTAGTAAAAGTTATAGTTGCGTTACCATTTGAAGGGTTAGGATTAACCGGATGCAGTGCAAAACCAGTAAGCTGTACCGGTGAAGCTGTATCATCTATTCCCATAGGATCCAACCAGGCATGTTTTGTTAAACCATCGGAAAAGTCGTAATAAATAATATGAGGTATATCGTTATTATCAACTGCGATTGCCGTGTTCCAGCACTTCACAGTAGGGTCTATTTCAACCGTTACCCATCCTGAACCGCTATTGTAAGAGTAAACCAGAGGTCTATTTGATTCAGTGGTATAAATACCGAAACTGACATGAAGCCCACCAGCACTGTCAATATCAATGCTTGGATAACCAAGGGCATCTGTATGGATGTTTTCAACATTCCAACCTGAACCATTATTACTGGCATATCTTAAATCATGCTCGCCTGCTCTGTACACAGCATGAGCGTAACCGTTACTGTCGAGAACCATATCAATATCTGATGACTCATAGAATCCAGTAGTAGTTTCAATAACTTCAAATGACCAACCAGTGTTTTTAACAGCATAGGTCATCTCATCAGTAGCTGCTCTACTGAATATTACATGGATATTATCATTTGAATCAATAACCAGATGTGGACTCTCGCAACTGCCCGAAGAAACAAGTTCATAATTCCATCCGGAAGCATCCTGCCATCTATGATTTAAACCTCCGGTGTTATTGTAAATTATGTGGGGATAGTCATTACTGTCAATTCCAATAGTAGTGTTTGCTTCAATATATTCACCGGTTCCAGTTAATGATTCTATATTCCAGCTGGAGCCGTTATAGCTGGCATAATTAAGCATTGGAATGTATTCCCAGTCAACATCCCAGGCATATGAAATATGCGGATTATCACTAGAATCTAGAGCAAGTTCATTAAAGTATCCTGTATATTCTCCTGAACCAACTGTGGTCAAAACCCAGGGGCCGGAATCATTTTCATTAAAAGCATATTTTACCGCAGAAGTACTCAAATGACCATGCATGTATTCATAAGATACACACAAATTGTTTGAACTATCTATCTCAATATCACACTCGGAACCGATACCTGTATGGTCTTCAATAATTTCTGACTGCCACACTTGTGCAAAACAGATTGCTGATAGAATCAAAACTGCAAATAGTTGTTTCATACTGGTTTCCTTTCAATTTATCTAATTATTACTAAGCGAGTTGTTGAAGTTATATCGCCACAGTCTGCTTTCAGTACATAAATACCACCGGGTAATTCTTCTACACTAATTACAATTTCAGAAGTAGTTGAAGTCTGATTAAGTACCTGCCTGCCCATAGAGTCATAAAGAGATAATTCAATATTATTCTGGGATGGCGCGCTTACATTGCAGATAATAAATGAAGTTGCCGGATTGGGTGAGACTGACAGTAAAAGTTGATCACTATTTAAATTGGTAGTAGTGGAAGAAAATGTACCGGAAGAACTGTCATACCAGGCATACTTCAGATTCATGGTTCCGCTTTGTGCATCCTGATATGCTATATGTGGCTGCCAGTTGCTATCAAAAGCAAGTGATGAAAAAGCTCCACACATTGAAGAGGAATTATCAACGGTTTCAAGTATCCAGTCGGTTCCATTATACCGGGCATATCTTAACCCAATTGCTTCCTGTGAATAAGAAATACAAGGATTGTCTAATGAATCAAGTTCCAATGAAGAATAAGCATTACCTGCTGCAACAACAGTCTCTCTTGTCCAGCTGCTACCATCCCACCTGGTCAGGTATAAATTATTATCCTCTCTGTAAGCAATCAAAGGTTTGTCATCTGAAGTAAGTGCAATAGAAGAATATGTTCCAACTGAGCCATCATTATCAACTGTTTCAACAGACCAACCACTAGCACTTTTTCTGGTGTACATCAGTTCAGCACCTATCCACTTATGAAATGAAATGTGCGGGTACTCGTCTGAATCAAGAGCCATACTAATCCACTGATACTGCTGATAACCTGTGGATGTAGCTGCCACTTCCAGGTGCCAGCCTGATGCATCCATGTAGGCATAATCAACAGTTCCGTCATCCATATATGCTATATGCGGGTATCCATTTGCATCAAGAACAAGGCAACTGAAATATCCGGGACCATAATCGTTCGTTTCAACAATTTCACATACCCAGGTATCCGCTGTATCATCCCAGGTTGCATATTTTAATGCACCAACATTCAAATCGTAATACGAAATATGTGCTATGTCATCTTCATCTAATGCCAGAGAACAATATGCTCCAGAATTTTGACCGGGACCATTTCCATCAATTACTTCATATTCCCAGTTTGTTCCATTCCAGAATGTATAATGTAATTCTCTTGTCATTGAAGGGGTGTAATACTGATATGCAATATGTGGGTAATCGTTGGAATCCAACGCTATAGAAGCATATTGACCAGTGTTGTAAGTGGGATCCGCTGTCTCGACTTCCCAGCTGCCTAATGCGCTGGAAAAGGAAAAACAAACCAGAAGAAAAGAGAAAAAATATCTCATGCTATCTCCTTATTATATTTAATTAACTTGTAATTCATG
>JAOZLN010000343.1 GCA_029934845.1 Candidatus Sabulitectum sp. | reverse complement strand
GTACAGGCTCATCCTATGATGACCTTCAGAACAATTATTCATTTGACGGCATTGCATGGGGCGACGGTGGAGACCCTCTTGTTATTGTGGAAGATGCCGGCCTTTCTTTCGTGCTTGAACCGGGAGACTGGTGGCAGATGGGTGATGTTGAAGGTGAGATTCCCGAAGACACAGAAGTCACAGCAATAATTCTCTGGTAATTTACAAAAGTTCGCGAGAACTGGCTTCGTTTCTGCTGCCGGGGAAGTGGATCAGAACATGGAACCTCTGGAATAAAACAACGCGCACACCAGAAAAGAATCAGCACCGCTTTCAGACGGCGGTGCTGTTTTTTTATAGGCAGCCTTCGAAAAATCTCACTCCATCTGCAAGCCTTTACCAACAAAAGAGAATCAATTATTTATACAGTGAAGTGGCAACTACTTTCAAAGGAAATACTTATGATCAACTCTTTTACTATAAGAGCTTTCAAGTCGATTACTGATCTGACAGTTGAACTTGGTCAGGTCAATGTATTCATCGGAGCCAATGGAAGTGGCAAAAGTAATATTCTTGAAGCATTGGGGGTTCTTTCCGCAGCAGCTTCTGGTGTAGTTGATGCAGAATCACTGATGCGTAGAGGTGTTCGACCAGGAGTTCCTGCACTTTACAAAACTTCCTTCAGAAAGGAAAGAGTCTCACCTCACATCTTCATAGAAGCGAAGAATAAAGATGCTGAGTATTCAGTATCTCTCAACAACATCATCAAGAAACCACAACCCTCCTGGCTTTATAAAACTGAGCACCTCAAGAACAAAGGTGAAACTGTTGTAAGCAGGGGAACCAAAACAAAAAACAAGGAAAGAGGTCTCGCTGCCCTTAAGGCTGTAGAGTTTGAATCGGATAACCCCGCACTTAAACTTCTATCACTACTGTCTGGCTACTCCATTTTCACTCCATCAACCAAGGTTCTTCGTGGTATCCAACCGGATAGCCAGACCAGATCTCCAGTTGGTTTGAATGGCGGACGGCTGGCAGAAGCAGTAAGAGACATTCAAATCCTTTCTAAGGTGTCCGAAGAAAATTATGGGACTGTGTACAGTGAGGTGATCGAACTGATTGACTGGGTCTCCAGGGTTAGCATTTCAGATGAAGACAAACAACTGCTTTCCACATCAATTCCCCGTCAAAAAAACCTGCTTCTGTTTGAAGATCGATTTATGAAGACAAGCAGGAACACACTAACCGCTTTTGATGCAAGTGAGGGTGCTCTTTATGTGCTATACATGGCAGCACTGGCAATTCTTCCTGACGCTCCCGAATTTCTTGCCCTGGACAACATGGATCAAACCTTGAATCCCAGACTTGCAAGAAATCTTGTTAACAAGTTGTGCAAGTGGACATTCGACCTGAATACCGGAAGACAACTCCTCTTCACCGTCCATAATCCCTCCGCTCTTGACGGGCTTGATCTCACCGATAACCGGATACGGCTATTTTCTGTTAACAGAAACAACAGAGGCTTTACCTCAGTTACAAGGGTAGTTCTTTCTGAGGAAATTCTTGAAGAGAACTGGCCACTGTCCCGACTTTGGGTTAATGGAATGATACAAGGTGTTCCGTCCATCTGACATGAACAGGAAAATCGGAATTGTCTGCGAAGGCATTACTGGCCACCATGTAATTGAGGCAGCTCTGAATGCTATAGTACCCGGTGGTTCTATTCTAACGCTGCTTCAACCAGATGCAAATCCGCAATCTGAAAAATTTGGCCAGGGCTGGTGCGGTGTTTTCAAATGGTGCGGTGACATACTGTCGCATGAAGGCAGCCAAACGCGAATAATAAAAAGTAATTTTGACATGATCATCATTCACATAGATGCGGATGTCGCGCAAAAAGATTTTGCAGATTGTGGTCTTAGCGCACAGGGACTTCCCTGTGCCAGACCATGCCCTCCTGCTGAAGATACTGTAAACAATTTAAAAGACCTGCTTGGCTCGTGGATGCCAAACAATCCCCTTGATGATATGACAGTTTTCTGTATCCCATCAGTGTGTACTGAAGCCTGGGTTGCAATTGCTTTGTATGGAACGAAGGATCCGGCAATATTAACTGACATTGAATGCAATAGCAATGTAGAAACTTACCTTGCGGGCAAGCCTGCGCGAGAAAGACTGATTCTTCACAAAGCTGGTAATCTAAAAAAAAGAACAGGCCGCTATCGCAACGAAGCAGAGAAAATCACAGACAACTGGAATCTGGTCACACAACACTGCGGCGAGGCAAAGAAATTTGAAGAAAATGTAATAGCAATACTTGCTCTGTCAGATTTGTAGTTTTCCAAAACACCAGAATTTTTTCAGCTCCGTTATATGGCCACTCAGAACTGTATATACTTTGTCAAGTACTGGAAGGAAGTTTCACGCTGACCTCGTTGCTCCAGGAGGTGCCGCCACCTTCATTGGAAACCTTTATTGCGTAATACCAGATAGCACCTGGCGTGAGGTTTTCATCAAAGTATACAGTTGAACCTTTATCAGTTATAACAACAATGATAGCTGCAGATCCGGGGTTGTTCTGTATTCCCGAAGTTGAAGATCGGTAAAGTGAATAGCTGGAAAAATCAGAGTCCGGAACAGCATTCCATGACAACTTTGCAGTTGTGGGACTTGAACCGCTGACAACCCCGGTAAGCGCTGTAATTGAAGGGTTGTCTGGTTCAAAGGGGTTGTCAGGTCCACAGGCTGAGATCAGAGCTACTAACGCGGCAAAGAAAACAAGTCGTTTCATGACAACCCCTTTGATAAGTTACTTAATCAGTAAAATCGTTCTCATCTCTGGCATTCAATTTGTAC
>JAOZLN010000075.1 GCA_029934845.1 Candidatus Sabulitectum sp. | reverse complement strand
AATACAACATCAGTTCTGAACAAAATGTCACGATTCACAGATATGGTTGGCATGGACATGTATCCCGTGAAGAACAACAGCAGAAGAACCGATCTGTTGAACACGGCTATGGATGACCTTGTTTTTACAGCTGCCACTGACCTTCTTCAAACCGATCCCCTGCAGATCCAGGCATTGAACAGCAAAGATGAGGTAATCAGGGTTTTTGCTTCTGGTGATTCTGCCAGGGTCACAGTAGATAATATTTTGTGGGCCGGCATGGATCTAAGTCTTGAGACCATCTGGTCAGCCCCTCTCTCATTTCTGCCTGACTTTATGGCAGCTTCCGATTTCAGGGCAGGTTTTGCAGTGCAGGAAGCTCCGGGATATGTAAACAGCGGTGTGGTTCTGTGGGAACAAGACCAGCCGGTGGATGAAGCGGTAGTGCTGATCAGCCACGGGGGAATGCCTGTGTTCAGCCAGCTGCCCGGGTTTCCAGGTTCCAGCACCATGATTCCACTATTTTTCTGTGTAGGACAGACCGATTACTGGGCTGACCTTCAGCAGGTTGATGGGATCATAGGTCATGGAAGACTTGCCATACTGGCAGGCCTGGAGAATTCATACGGCGAGATGTTCCTGATGCTTTACACAGCATCAGACGGAGGTTCTTCCACCATGGAAACCGCATTTGATGTTCCCATTCAGTTGGATTTCCAGGCCGAAACCGCTGTATGGGGAACATTCTGGGGTACGTGGTACGAGGCTGGAACAGCCCAGACTGCTGCCTCCAGCGGTTTTGTGATCACTGACGAGAATGGTGATTACATTACACTGAATCAGCTTGCCAGAGAACAATGGCAGCTGTTTCCGTCCACTGGAGTTTCGCCGTTTCATGATCTTTTCGGTTCTTCTGAAATGCCGGACATTATTCGTATTTGCCGTATTGACAGCAATTCTCCCCCGTTCTTTGCCGGCAGGGATCAGCTTGTGGGCTGGTTCAGCGATCAGAAGCGAATCGTTGCTGTCAGTTCCCCGGCAACAGGTGATGGTCTGAATCAGATCGATTCCATTGCAATTCAGGGATTGCCCGGAGAGGTCACAGGGTTTGATCTGTTTCATAACGATTACAGATATTTTGATTCTCTTGTTTTTACCCTTGAAGGCGGGGACGTATACAGTGGAACAAGTTCGATGGATACTGGAGTTTCTGCGGGTATTGTAGCGGTCAGCAAGGTGAATTACTGCAACGGTGATACAGTTCTTACAGGTGTGCGTGTAATGCATACAAGAGACTCTTATCGAAGTGTTCTTATACCCGCCGAAGATGGATATTATATACCATTGTGTGAGATATACAACGATAAAGTAGATCAATGGCGGTTTCAGTGGTATCCTGAAGTGCATCAGGTTGGAATGGACCTGGGTGTTGAACAGACTGACCGTGATAACACTCTTTTTGCCGTTGTTCAGTCATATGGAAGGCACGGCTTTGCCCTGCCCAGTTACTGTGCATCTGCTGATACTATGCTTTATCTCGTAGCAGCTCCCATTGTTGCAGGAGCAAGGGGTTTAGTTTTTTACGCACTTGATATTTCCATGATGAGTGGTAACGGGGGAGATGATGGTTATGCCAGAGCTCCATTCCTTCTTCAGAACTGGGGGCCCAGCAGAGATACCGGAAATATTGATATGGTAGGGGTGGTTCACAATGCAGTGGCGTCTCTTACGGGCAACGGAGCTAGTAACACAGACTATCTCAGTGCTCTGGTTGACACATCCTGGACGGCTATGGATTCAAATGATGTGTTCAACCGCAGTGAGGCTGATACATTACTGAATTTTATAGCTTTAGAGAACTCCACCGGGGATACGATTCTGGTTATTGCGGTAAATGAATCCACTTCACAGACTCCTTTTGATCCTGGAATTGTTTTTTCCGATCTGCCTTCCGACTTCGGTATTGTTTCCTCAGAAGGTTTCACGCCAGAGCTTACTAATCCAATAAGCGGATCCATGCTGGAACTCGACTACTCTGCTATGAATGGAGTGGCGGCCAGCTTGATCACACTGGCTTCAGGCGGGGGACAGCAGGGTTCAGAATGGTATTTAAACACCGCAACCAGTTCTCTGGGTATTACATCAATCTCTTTTTCCCTGCCCATACAGGAAACAGGCGAGCTGGTGCTTTATGACCTTGCAGGAAGGAAGATGACAACTCTTTGGAGAGGTGCTGGTACCGGGTTGCTCACTTCTGTGGATGTTGCAAAGGGCGATTTTTCTGCAGGATTGTATTTTGTTACTCTCACAGGTGAGAACACCATTTCAACAGGGAAGTGTTTCCTTTGGTAAATCAAAAAGTAAGAGCAATGAATATTTCTGTTTTTGCCCTTTTGTCAGGAGCAGGTATTCTGCTTGCGCAGATAGCCTGGAATCGTCAGCTTCTTCTTATTACAGGTGGAAGTACTGATGCTACAGCAGTGGTTCTTTCCGCGTTCATGCTGGGTCTTGGGTTTGGCGGCAGATATTTTGGCAGGAAGGCCGAGCAGTCTGCTAATCCTGTTTCTGTTTTAAGATTCGCAGCTGCCGGTGCTGCTCTGTGTTCATTTATTCCTCTTGTGATTGCTCCGCTGGTTACAGCTCTTTATCCGGCTCTTTACAGTTCAGGGCTGCAGCTTCCCGCAAGATTTGTTATTGCGCTTCTAATGATATTTCCTGCAACATTCTTTGCCGGAGGTATTGTTCCTGCCATGGCAAGGCTTGTGGAAGGGCAGAATGGCGCAGCAAAAGTTTCCAGGCTGTACGGGTTGAACTCTCTGGGTTCAGCACTTGGCGGATTTCTTGCGGGATTTATTCTTCTGGAGACCATCGGTATTACCATGACACTGGTAGCGGGAGCTTCGCTGACGATGATCTCTCTTATGTGGATGAAAACATCCCACACACAAGTGAAGAACAGTGAAGAATCTCAAAGTGGAGTGAAACCCGGAATGTTCTTTCTCGCCATGTATTTTGCCAGCGGAATGCTTGCTCTGGCCTGGGAGATGGTCTGGAGCCGCCAGCTTACTTTTGTACTTGGTAACAGTACCTATGCTTTTGCCACAATGGGAATGATGGTTCTGCTGGGAATCGGTATCGGAAGCATTGCAGGCAGGCGTATTGCCAGTTCCTCAAGGAATCCTCTGGTGTTCTTCGGGGTTGTTCAGGTGCTACTGGGTGTGGCCAGTGTTATCCCTCTTACTGCGCTGGGCAGTTTTATTTCACTCTCAGATAAACTCAGTTTTTCCGGTGGTTGGGCTGGCAGTATCTCCGGTGATATTCTTACTGCAATGATCTATATGCTTCCTTCAACTATTCTTATGGGAATTACTTTCCCTCTTATGGTGAAGGCTGCCGCAAGAGAACAGAAGCTGGGCGAGGATGTGGGAATTCTTTCAATGGCTAATTGTCTGGGTGCAGCCGTTGGCCCTGTACTTGCCGCACAGATTCTTTTCAGGTTTATTGGAGTAACTCCAGCAGTGCTTTTTCTCTCAAGTCTTAATGCTTTAATTGGTTTCTTTGCATTCTGGAGATCACGCAAACTTGTGTTTTCGCTGCTTGCCCCGGCTGGCGCCGTTGTTTCCGTTCTTCTTATTCTTAGCGCTCAGCCTCCGGGCTCTAAAACACCCCGGGGAATGACTCTTGTCTATTTTAAAGAAGGCAGAACAGCCACAGTCACAGTTCTGGGCAGAGATTGGGATAATCACAGAAGCTTGAGGATCAATGGTGTTGAAGAGGTTCCGGTGGACCAGGCATCACTGGAGGCCTTTTACCTTCTTGGGCATCTTCCCTGGGGCTATAACCCCCAGGCAAAAACAGCAATGGCGGTTGCTCTAGGTGGTGGAATAACCAGCGGTGCTCTTCTTGCGCATCCAATAGATACCCTTGTGTGTGCCGAGATATGTCCCGAGGTGGTGTTTGCAGCCGTTCACTTTCAGGAACAGAACAACAGACCCGATCTTGATCCCAGGTTTGAATTGATAGGTGATGATGGAAGAAACTTCCTGCTTGGCGCAAATCGCAAGTTTGATCTGATTGTTTGTGATGCAACACATCCCGGTTCAAGCGAGAGCTGGCTTTTATACACAGAGGAATACTACTCTCTTGTGCTTTCAAGGCTTGAACCCGGTGGCGTGGCCGCTCAGTGGGTTCCTCTTCACAAGCTTCCAGTAGAAGAGTTTACCCGTATTATTGCAACATGGAGCAGGGTATTTCCGAATGTTGCTGTGCATTCAGCCGGTGGCAGGCACGCCATATTGATCGGGTCTGCCCAGCCGCTTCATCTGGATATTGGTGCAATGTTCAGAGACAGCATTGCTGCGGAGCAGCTTATTGCTACAGGATTCAGAGAGGAAGAGACCCTGTTTCTTCAGCCAATTCTTTCAGGTGATGAGGTAGTTTCCATTGCTGAGTCAGAAATAGCTTCTAATACAGATGATCTTGCTCCATGCCAGTTTCTTTTAAGAAAGTGCCAGGGTGATCCTCAGCAGACAATAGGAGAGAATATGTCTCTTCTGCTCTGGCTGGATACTGATGGAGAGGCCTCTCCTGTGTTTACAGGTCAAATTGTCTATTGGAATACCATGCTTCCCCAGGCCGCCGAGCTTTTCCGATCCGAAACGAATTCAACTGCAATGGGTGAAAGATGGCTGTCTGTGGCACTATCCACCGGGGCGGAACTCTTGTATAATGAGGGTCGTTACCAGGATGCACTGGAACTGGTAGATATGGCCTGGGAGGCAGATCCCGGATGGCAGAGAAATATTGATTTAGTTATAGAAATAAACAGAGCACAATCTCTTATACAGGAGGAAATTTAATGGGAAGAATCGCTTTTCTGTTTCCAGGACAGGCATCGCAGGCAGTTGGCATGCAAGCCCACCTCCGGGATTATCCCGAGGCAGCAGATTTTTTGGATAAAAGCTACGAATTCAGTGGTCTGCACGATCTTATGGAGATAATAAGCAGCGGACCTGCTGAGCAGTTAACAAAAACTAATTATGCACAGCCGGCTATTACCATGGTCAGCATAGCAACCCTCAGAGTGCTGCAGGTAGCTGGAATTCAACCTGAAGGGGCGGCTGGTCACAGCCTTGGAGAATACTCGGCTCTTGTTGCTGCGGGAATTCTTTTACCTGAAACTGCAGTAAGACTTACAAGAATTCGTGGAGAACTCATGCAGAAATGTGCCAATATGTACCCGGGCGGTATGCAGGCCATTCTTGGTATGGATCTGGAAAAAGTAACAGAGATCGTAGAGAAAGCAAGTGCAAAGGGGCCGGTGGGCGTTGCTAATATGAATTCTAACGGACAGGTTGTTATCTCCGGGGCAAAAATTCCACTGGAGTATGCCGGTAAGCTTTGTGCAGAGGCAGGGGCAAGAAGAGTTATTCCTTTGAAGGTGTCCGGAGCCTGGCACAGCCCTTTGATGGATGATGCAGCCCGTGGGCTTGATGGGCCGGTGAAGGAAGCTGCTTTCTTTGATCCGGGAATTCCAGTAGTGGCCAATGTTACTGCAAGTTACATAACAGGGGTAGAAGAGAGCAGAGATCTGCTTATCAGACAGGTAACTTCACCTGTTCTGTGGGCGGATTCCATGAAGCTTATGATAGAGAACGGTTTTGACACATTTGTTGAAGTGGGTCCGGGAAGGGTTCTTCAAGGTCTTCTTTCCAGAAACCGTGATGTTACCGTTTACGGTACCCATGATGCTGATGCTTTAAAGAAGACGCTGGATGAGCTGAGTTAGCAGCGGGTAAGTACACCATATTCTTATCCGGCATGGCGTTGGCTGGAAACTGTGTAACTGGAAGAGGGAATCATGCTTGGAATTCGTTATGTAAAGGTGGAACCGACTGATTTTGTAATGCAGCACAGTCGCGGAAAGCTCATTCGAGAAGGTGCCGGGCTTTCCTTCCTCTGCTTCGCACCGGTAACATCAATTGTTCTGGTTCCCATGGGCAGTGTGGACATTCCTTTTATTTTTGAAGAAGTGACTGCCGACTTTCAGCAGGTTACAGTGCAGGGACAACTTACATATCGTGTTACAGACCCTGTTAAGCTGTCCAGCCTTATGAATTTTTCTCTTACCCCTGATGGGAAAGGGTACTCTTCAGACGACCCTGCGAAATTGTCTCAAAGGCTTATCAATCACGCACAGGTTTTAACCCGTGGATCTCTGAAATCACTATCTCTCCGTGAAGCTCTGGGAGAGTCGGATGGGCTGGTTACCTCACTTCAGGAAGGTCTTCTTACATCAAAAGCTATTACATCTCTGGGTATTGAGGTAATGGAAGTATCAATTCTTGCAATCAGACCCACACCGGAAACATCCCGTGCTCTTGAGGCTGAGGCCAGGGAACAGATCCTTCTTGAAGCAGATGAAGCCATCTATCTTCGCCGGAATGCTGCTGTGGAGCAGGAGCGGTTGATAAAAGAGAACGAACTTAACACCGAGATCGCAATTGAGCATAAGAAACGCCAGATCAAAGAAACTCAGATGGAGACGGAAAAATCTGTTCAGAGGAAAACCCGCGAGATCAGAGAAGATGAAATGGCTGCAAAAATTGCGCTGGAGCAGAAGAACAAAGAACTGGTTCTGCTTTCCACGGCTAACGCCAGAGAAGAAGCTGATGCCAGTGCATATGCCATCTCTGTCTCCATGAAGGCATTCTCCAAAACAGACCCGGTGATCCTTCAGGCACTTACCAGTGCAGGAATGAAGCCCGGGCAACTTGTTGCTCTGGCATTCAAGGAACTGGCCGAAAATTCGGAAAAGATCGGGCAGCTGAACATATCACCGGATCTGCTTCGGGAACTGCTTGATCAGGATATATCCAGCTGATGGATCCACTCTCTGAGAACAAAATTATTCTTGTGGTTCAGAGAACCCGTCTTGATGATCTTATAGCACGGTTCAACACTGTTAATAATGCCAGATTTTATGTGGAGCACCAGGGAGCAGACTTCTCTGACTATCAGATGGAGGATGCAACATATAAGCGAGCTGTTGGCCAGATCAAGGGTATACTCGCTCGTCATGGGCGCCTGCAAACACTCGACCGTGCTTTCCTGCCTAATTTTATTTTCGGTCCGTCGGATCTTGTTGTTGCATTGGGCAGGGATGGGCTGGTTGCGAATATTCTGAAATACCTGGACAAGCAATTACTTATTGGTGTAAATCCAGATACAGACAGGTGGGAGGGAGTACTTCTGCCCTTCGCCGTTTCCGACCTGGATCTGATCGTACCAGAGGTGTTCGCCTCGGGGCGACCGGTTCGAGACATAACCATGGCACGGGCAGAGCTTAACAACGGTGAAATCATGTTCGGGGTCAATGATCTTTTTATAGGCCCGCAAACTCACACATCTGCCAGGTACTCTATAAGTGTCGGCGACAGAAAGGAGAACCATTCCTCAAGTGGTATTATCGTTTCTACCGGGCTGGGGTCCACCGGATGGTTTAGAAGTATTCTGGCCGGGGCTGCCGGCATAACTTCGTCATTAGAGAATATATCCCCTGATGCTTTCAGCGAGAGGGCATTTGAATGGGATTCCAATTATTTGTATTTTTCAGTGCGGGAACCCTGGCCCAGCAAGACATCCGGAGCAGCTATTGTTTTTGGGAAGTTGACTTCCGGGAGCCCGCTTATTCTGGTTTCGCACATGCCGGAGAATGGTGTGATCTTCAGCGATGGGATCGAGTCTGATTTTCTTCAATTCAACTCTGGTACCAGAGCAGTCATTAGTCTTGCTGATAAAAAAGGGCACCTTGTTGTATAAGGCATCAAATTTGTGTGTTGACCCTGCGAGGCTTGACCTGTTAGTAATCGGCCTTATGTAAGCATAGAAAAGTGCTAAGATCCGGCAGAATCAATTTCGCCGGGTCCAACTTGAAATAGATTGCAGGAGAATACTTTGCAAAATAATGACATACTTCGTCGGATCAGGTACTCGCTGAACATCAGCGATTCAGGAATGATTGAGATCTTTAGTAAAGCAGGTGTGCAGGTAACCAGAAACCAGGTTTGTAACTGGCTCAGCAGAGATGATAACCCTGCTTTTCAGAAATGTTCCGATACACAGTTCTCAAGCTTTTTAAACGGCCTGATCATCGATTTACGCGGTCCGAAAGACGGTTCTCAGCCTGAGCCTGTTAACCGGCTTACAAACAACATGATAATGAAAAAACTGAGGATCGCTCTTAACCTGAAAGCGGAAGATATTCTTGAGCTGATGAAACTGGCAGGTTTTACATTCAGCAAGCATGAACTCAGCTCTCTGTTCCGTAAACCGGGGCACAGACACTTCCGGGAATGCAAAGATCAGACTCTGCGCAGATTTCTTAAGGGAATGCAGTTGAAGTATCGTCCCAACATTGAGGAGCAGCCGGACAATGGCTGATCAGATCAATAACCCGCTGCACGGTATTACCCTGCAGAAAATAGTCACCAGCCTGGAAGAATATTACGGCTGGGAAGAATTAGGACAATTGATAAAGATCCGTTGTTTTGACAGTGATCCATCGGTTAAATCTAGTTTGAAGTTTCTTCGAAAAACACCATGGGCAAGGAAAAAAGTTGAAGATCTGTATCTGGTAACAGTGAAAAGAGAGAAGCGTAAGCGTAGAAAAGCCGAGATGAAGCGTCTTAACAAAAGATAAATATTCATGGAGTGAAGATTATGCCTGAAAACAAAACAGTCCTTAAAGTTCCATCGAGAAGACACTGGCCAAGAGGTATTTCCATACTTCATGAAGACAGAGACATACTTGTAATAAACAAAGTCAGTGGCCTGTTAACAATGGGTACCGACAAGATCAAAGAGAACACAGCTTATTACCTGTTACAGGATTATGTAAGAAAGGGAAACCGTAAATCCAGGAACCGTATTTACATCGTCCACAGGCTTGACAGAGATACTTCCGGTATCATTCTTTTTGCAAAAACCCCCAGGGCAAAACACTACCTGCAGGATAACTGGCACAGTTTCAGTAAAACATACTATGCCATTGTACACGGATCCATGAAAGAGAAAGAAAGCCTGATCACCTCTTACCTGGAGGAAGACAGTACTTTCAAAATGCACTCCACCACTGATGACAAAAAAGGCAAGCTTGCAAGAACCGGGTACAAGGTAATAAAAGAGACAGAGCTTTACAGCCTTCTTGAAGTCGCCCTTCTCACCGGCAGAAAGAATCAGATCCGGGTTCATCTTGCAGACAAGGGTAACCCTGTTTTCGCCGATAAAAGGTACGGAGTTAAGGAAAAAGGGAAACTTGCTCTTCATGCAGCAAAACTTACAATAACCCATCCCCATTCAAAACAGCAAATGATATTTGAAGCAAAACTCCCCGATTATTTTGA
>JAOZLN010000342.1 GCA_029934845.1 Candidatus Sabulitectum sp. | reverse complement strand
CAGTAGAGGCGCCGAGGAATGCAACAACCCACATCCAAAAAACTGCGCCGGGCCCGCCGATTCCAATCGCTGCGGCAACACCAGCAATGTTTCCCGTGCCTACTCGTCCGGACAGTGAAACGGCAAGGGCTTGAAACGACGATATGCCTCGATCCGATTCCTTGCTGGAGAAAAGCAGACGCCACATTTCGCCGAACATTCGTACCTGTACGAAACGGGTCATGATTGAGAAGAACAGAAGAGACATCTATTGTGACAGCGTCCTTATTAAGTACATAGCCCGTGGTACTCTTGCAAGTGTTCCAGTTGCATTAGTGAACTCTCCATGGGGTACAGTAAGATATGCCACACCCGAGGTGACAGCACTTGAGCTTCTTGGCTACCCGGGTCATTCAGGAGGGTTGAATAACGCTGTAACTGTTATCCTGGATCTCGCTGATAACCTGAACTCCAGGAAACTGGTTGAAGCAGCTGCGCTTTCGCCCTTGAGCTGGTCGCAAAGGCTTGGCTACATTCTGGAGAATTTCGGAGAACGGGAATTAGCTGAAAGATTATTCACCCATATCAGAAAAACTGTTTCTACTTACGTACCTCTTCGAAGGGCATTACCCCTGAAGGGATCGAAGCGCTGTAGTAAATGGAAGCTTATTGTAAACAGTGAAGTGGAGCCAGACGTATGATTCCGAAAGCATTCATAACCGCATGGCGAGGAAATGCTCCATGCGAACCAATGCCCAGGTAGTGCAGGATCTGGTGATAAGCCGGGCCATTGTGGAACTGTTCAGTCACAGACAATTAGCGGACAAGCTAATGCTATACAAGGTTATATAATTACTGAATGTTAATATTTGTAGCTGTGGGTTTAGTCTATCAGTCAGTCCGGAAGCTTAGAGGGGTAACTATGGAAGACAGGATTTATCAGTTGAGGGTGCAATTGTTTCATGTTAAGCCGAAGGTGTGGAGAAGTTTCATTGTTCCTGGAGATATCACACTTGACCGGCTGCATGATGTTATCCAGATAGTGATGGGGTGGACCGACAGCCACTTGCATTCCTTCACAATTGGCAAGAAGAGGTATACTGAGAGGCCTGAATCTTCCAGCGATGGGGTTGAGGAGGGCCGGCACCGTCTGGTTAATCTTATAAAGAAAAACGGACGCACTTTTGATTACTGGTACGATTTTGGCGATGACTGGATGCACGAAATTAAAGTGGAGAACAGCAAGTATCAGTTTCCCGATGAGGTTGAATTTCCTCTGCCATGGTGTCTCGGTGGTGAAAACGCATGTCCGCCGGAGGATGTGGGCGGTTCCCCGGGCTACGAGCGTTTTCTGGCTGCTCTTGCAGATCCCGGAGATCTTCAGCATGATGACTACAAGATATGGTCTGGAGGAGACTTCCACTCTGGCACCTTCAATATGGATGAAGTAAATAATACACTCTTGATGTACAGAAGATGGTCCCGTGGAAGGTATGAAGATTTCTTTCCTGGATACCCAAGATGGTAATATTTTAGCTTTTTCAGCAACAGGAGAGTGATGTGAAAGTACGTGAATTCATGAATGGTGTACAGATGATTCTAGAGAAACAGTCTCCGGAGGAGTTAGGGAAAACAATTCTCGGCATTGCCCGCAATGTACCCCCCGGGGAAAGGGCTGCATTTCTGAAACGGCTGGAGTCCGGCAAGGAAAAGAGAACTCCATTCAATGCTGTTCTTAAAGCTGTCAGGAAGCTTCGCAAGAAAGCAGAGAGTGGTGTACTGTCCGAAGGCTGGGGCTGGGATTCTGACTACAGAGAAGAACGGGAGTGGGGAGATGAATCCTGGTCAACTGATGTTGATCTTTTCCTACGGGAAGCTCTGGGGTTTTATAGTGAGGGATATTTTGAAAATGCATTGACTCTCTACGGTGAAATATTCGGGATTCTTGAACTTGGCGAGGAACCCGGTTATCTGCCAGGCCCACCTGACCCTCTTTCGCTGCTTACCGAAGATGTTGATGAAGCGCTGCTTGTGATGATAAGACTGAAGTACATTACGGCACCGGTATCAAAGAGAGTGGAATTGATGTTCAGTGTAGCTTCTGATAACTATCACCTGTGTCGATACAAGGGTTTTTTGGATGGAATTATGGGAGTTGATACAAAACCCCTTCCGGAAATTGATGATTTCATTGGTGAATGGATCTCTTATCTGAGCCCTTTGAAGTCAGAACTTGCTGATGTGCTGTTGCGTGAAGCGGTACGAATCTCCGGCGGTATTGAAGCTGTTGAGAAGTATGCAGTTGAAAAAAGTGCTTCAAATCCTGGTTTCTGGAAGGATCTATTCTCGATGTTACAGGATTCAGATAACTGGAATCGAATTTGTGCCTTGTCCGGGAATGCGCTTGCATCAATAAATTCTGACTACATCATTCGCAGCGAAGTGAGTGATTTCGTTGTGAAAGCTGCTATCGAATTGGGGAACGATGCACTGCACCTTCAGGCACTGAGAGAAGGATTTTATTCGTGTACAAAACTAAACTGGCTTATTGATCTGGCTATCGAGTCTTACCGACAGAATGTGTTTCCGGAAGAAATGGAACGAGCCTGCATCAGGGTGATTGAACTGAACGAAGCCCTGGAAGATGATGACTGGCGGAACGCTACCGCTACGGGTAGGAAGGCTTTTGCTTCAAAGAGCATTGTCGCGTGGTCACTTTTGTATGCAGGCAGATTTGATGAAGCCGTACAAATGTGTTCAAAGGATGGACCGGTTGGCTGGTCTGGACATACCTCAGGGATTGTTGTTCCACTGTTGTTGTGCCTGCTTCAGGGTAAAGCATCAGCTGCACTTATGGAACTGGTGAAGTTATCAATACCTTTCC
>JAOZLN010000074.1 GCA_029934845.1 Candidatus Sabulitectum sp. | reverse complement strand
AAATCCGGAAGCAGAGGTGCATGTTCCTTTCTCCTTCCGTGGAATTAGGTATCCCAATAAGGTTCACTATCACAGAGAGCCTGCAGAGATCCACAAGGGTGTTTTTCTTACAGGAGAGATGGGACGAGAACAGTCCCTCGCCCTGACAACCGGTAAAGGGCTGGTTGTGATCATCGGTTGCGGCCACCCCGGTATCAGGAACATAATTGAAACAGTTTCAAGATTCGGTGATGTGTATGCGATCATAGGCGGGTTGCACGATTTCAATAACTTAAAAGTTCTAAGAGACGCAGCTCTTGTCTGCCCTACTCACTGCACAAAACACAAGGAACAAATAAAAAAAATGTACCCGGATAAATACATTGAAGGAGGAGTGGGCAGGATGATTGAGATTACAGGTACTGAAAAATGATAGGAATAAAGAATTCTGTGGAGATCGAGAAAATGCGCAAAGCAGGAAAACTGGCTGCGAAGCTGCTGAACCACATTGAGCCATATGTAAAAGAGGGTGTTTCCACTCTATATCTGAACGATCTCTGTGCTGTTTATACAAAAATGCACGGTGCCATATCAGCCCCTTTGAACTATGGAGGCTTCCCGAAAAGCATCTGTACATCCATAAACAATGTTGTCTGTCACGGAATTCCTTCAGCGAAAGATATCCTGAAGAACGGCGATATTGTGACCAGTGATGTTACTGTTATTCTTGATGGCTTCCACGGTGATACTTCCCGCACATTTCTCATAGGTGAGGTTGACAGCAGCATCAGCGATTTTGTCCACAGAACAGAAAAAGCAATGAACCTTGGAATAGATGCTGTTAAACCTGGCAGATATCTTTATGAAGTGGGCAGAACCATTGAGCAGTACATAAACAGATTCGGCTACTCTATTGTCCGCGACTACACCGGCCACGGCATCGGAGAAAAATTCCACGAAGACCCTCAGGTTTTTCATCACTTCACCAAAGCGAACAGGATCCGTCTGCAGAAGGGAATGACATTCACCATTGAGCCAATGATAAATATGGGAAGTTCTTACAAAGTACGAACTTCCAAAAAGGACGGCTGGACAGTTACCACCACTGACGGAAGTTTAAGTGCTCAATTCGAACACACCATACTGGTAACCGGTCAAGGCGCGGAGATACTTACTGAAGTTTAATCATTCGCCTGTTATAACCACCACAGGAACCAGAGGAGAAACCATTCCTTCAGAAGAGTTAACTCCGTTCGCGGTTAAGAACCTGTAACCGTCAGGGCTCCAGCTCCACACATACATGCTTCCTTCAATGCTGGAGTAAGACATATCAATAAGAAGATTGCCTCCTGAATACTCGTATGGAGTATCAAGAGCGAAACAGATCCTGCCATGGCCGTTGTCCGCAGCAGTAACCCGGGACCCGGAATAAACCACCTGGAAGGAAGAGTTGTCAGAAAGGTTCATAGAGAAATCCCTGCCAAGCTCTTCTCCACCGGCTTCTGCAAAAGCAATCTTGAATCCGTGCATCAGAACAGAGTTTGCACCCATTGGAGCTCTTGCAAAAGAGATCTTTGTTATGGTCATTGATCCGTCCAGCTGTGATTCAGGTACTACCACCTGGTAGTGCTTTGCTGATGGCCCTCAACTACCGCAGAATGGATCTGACAGGGGCTGTGTCTGCTCTCCGATCACAAATTCAGAAGCAAACAAAAGCGAGGACGCTGCAAGAATAACAACTGCAAGAATCTTCATTACAAACCTATCCGATCATTTTAAAAGAACAACTCTGCAGGAAGAGAATCCTCTGCTTCCATCAAGACTGATAAAATATACTCCCGATGGGGTGCTGTCGTTCCATGTCCACAATGCGCCTGGCTGTAAGTTATTCTCGGTTACTACTCTACCACATACATCTATTACTCTTAGATGGCCTCCAGACGGAGAACAGATTAAAAATGAAGAAGCGGGACTTGCAGAAACAGTGAACTGTCCGAAAAGATCGTCTGAGAATTGCTCAATTCCAGTGCTGGAGGTAAACCGAACAGCGTCCGCAACTATTCTCTGCCCCGCTGTACCTGTGTTGTCTCCCACTGTAACCGAAAGACCGTTTGCGGCATAATAAGGTCCGCCAAGAGAAACCCATTGCTCTGAGAAAGCGGATTGATCCACAGTAACACTGTCTTCTTCACTGCCTTGCAATATGTGATAAGTTACACTGGCTGTGCCTGTTGAAGGAATATAACTCTCCAGATAATAGCTGTCTGTGCTGTCTGGCAGTTGAAAGTTCCACATAGCCCAGTTTACATCAGGCCCCGAGGAAATGGAACCGGTGTAGAAAAATGTATGGTACTGCCCGTTCTCAGTGTAAGGATGCCAGTATGACGAAGGGCCATAAAGCTGAAAACAATTCTCAAGATTATCGGTGATCATATCGTTAATAACAGGTTCTCCAAAGCTGTCTTCCAGCTTATCCCACAGTTCAGTTCGTTCACCATCGTACCCGAGAGCCCATATTCCTACTCCCTGTATGCCTGCCATTGTAACCATATCGTATTTAAGGCCAAGAGATTCGTCGTCATCGTACCAGCCCTGGTTCCAGCCTGCAAAGTTAAAACGGTACCATGGTGTTAAAGACTCTTCGTCCCAGAGAGCACCATAAGTCTCCGCACTGTCTGCCAGAGCAGTGTAGAACAGTGTACTGCAGTTACCTGCAGGTGAATGGGTGGAAGAACCTGCAGTTTCCCACTGATGACCATAGTATGGAAGACCCACAACGAGTTTTTCATGAACATCCGGGGCATATCGGATGTAATCGCACAAAGCCCATGCCATGTTGCTGGACGATTCAGGTGAACTGCCCCATCCAACCAGTGGAGCATTGGGACCGGCAACAGTACTCCAGCTTCCGGAAAAGGCGTAGCACATCATCATCAGTGCATCACAACTTTCTGCCAGTTCACTGTAATTGAAAGATCCGGACCAGTCTACAACAGGGGTACAGATAGAAATGTGTGCATTTGGCAACACGATCCTCAGATCTTCCATGAACGTAACCAGGCTGTCTGAATCTGCAGCCTGAACATTCTCAAAATCAATACACACACCATCCACAACAGTACTGTTGACAAGATCCAGAATTGTGGCAATGGCAGTAGACCTTCCGGTGGTAAGAATGGAATGAATTGAAGATCCACTGAAGCTGGCAACTGTAACAACAACTTCAGCACCATTTGCGTGTGCCTGATCCATAGCGGTGGCAAAAGTTGCAGGAAATCCGTGACTGTTGGTAATTGTACCGCCTGCACCCATATCTACACTGAACACTGCAAGAACACTGATAAGATCGTAGTGCAACCAGGCCTGATTTACCCAATAAGGTAAAAAACCGAACACTGTTCCATACAATTCAGAGTCGCAGCTGTTGTCAGCTATGACCAGCTCCTGCTGACTGTCAACATCAATCCAGTTATCCTGTGCTGCCTGATAATGAACAGACGGGTATTCAATGATCTCTTCGTTTGAAACAATAAACCCTGCCAGAAGAGAAAGTACAAGAAATGTAATAATCATGAAACCCTCCTTTTGCTATGAAACATCTTCAGCAGAAGAGAGAAAAGCAAGTTAGAAGATTCCCCAGGGGGCCACACCGGAAATATAGGGAACTGTAAAGGTAGCAGGGACATTCCTCAGTCAACGAAATTTGATTGCCCGCCAGTACCCAGAAGATCGATCTTCTTCCACTTCCCTGTTCTGAATCTGAAGAAAAAGAACAGCGCGACCAGAGCTACGTAAAAACTGGTAAACAACCAGAGTTCAACAATACCGGAATGGCGTACAGCATAAAGATAGAGTATACCCGGGATCCAGAAAAGCCATCCCAGAAGACCGGACACCCATACGACAAACCTGGTATCACCTGCTCCTCGCAAGGCTCCGCCGTACATAAGATTGACAGCATCAAAAACACCCCAGGCTGCAACTATTGCCAGCAGCTTACCTGCAGTTGATGACAACTCTTCAATTGTACACGCGGAATCAGGGCTGAAGAAAAGTTTTGTGTAAAACCCCGGAAAAAGAACGAAAGTTGCTGCGAGTGGAACAAAATAGCAGAGAGAAAGAAGAAGAGTTCGTCTTGTGGCTCTGATTGCCATATCGGTACTTCCCATTCCAATACATCTGCCAACGATCACTGTGGTGGCAAAACTAAAACCAAGCAGTGGATTGAAAGCCAGATTGTTCACACTGAAAGCCAGGTTGTTGGCTGTAAAATCCACAACTCCCAATCTTCCTGCTATGAAAATAAAAATGGTAAAGCTGGCAACATCCATGAAGATGTGCAAACCCGCTGGAAACCCGAACTTCAAAATTCTCTTTGTTAAAGGCCAGGAAAACTTGAAGTTTTCACGAGTTCTGTAATTCCGTGCGCTTCTCCCGGTGTAAGCCGCAACAGTCAATATTGCTCCGGGGATAAAGGATGATATTGCGGTGGCTATTGCAGCACCTTTGATACCCATCTCGGGGAAACCAAGTTTACCAAAGATCATCACATAGTCAAGGACTATATTTATTCCGGCACCAATAAGCACTGCAACCATTGCTGGAACTGTCTTTCCTCTGCCATTCCAGAAAGATGACGCTGCAGCAGTAAACACAGGGCCTGACGCAGAAAGCATCAATATTCGGAAATAGGTCTGCTCCAGGGCAAGCACTTCAGGAGCATGACCGGAAAGATTAAGAAGCATAGAACCGGGAATAGTAATTGCGGCGAGGATAGGAGCAGAGAACATTGTAAGGTAAAGACCCTGTGCCAGGGATCTCGAACACCCTTCCCTGTCTCCAGCACCGAAATACTGGGAAACAAAAGTGCTGGAGTAACTGACAGTTCCGAAGAGGATACTGAGCAGGGTGAAACTCAAAATTCCTGCAGGCAGTGAAGCCTGAAGTTCAAGCTGGCTGTGGTGGGCAAGAAACAGCCTGTCGCAGAACATCATGATGGTTCTGCCAGCCATGCCGGCGATGATGGGCAGGGAAATAGCGATTATCCCTCTGTAGGAATCCGGTGCATGTTTAATCATTCAATTCAAGCCTAATTATTGATCCTGTTCCATCTTCTGAAACAAACAGGTGATTCCCACGCACAACCACATCTTCGATTGTAGAAAAACTGTGGTCCAGAAGAGTTGATCTTCCTGCTGAGTCCACCTTATGAACAGACCCGCTTTCCCCTGTTATGTAAAAGGGAAAGCCTTTCTCGGTCATTCCAATTCCTTCACAGGCAGTTACTCCTGTAACGAACGGTATCAAAGAAGAGGTAGATGGATCGAATCTGAATACTGCCACATCTCCAATAATGCCGGAAGATTCGCTGCAGATGTATATCATTCCGTCCTCTGCCGCCCCAAGGTCGGAAAAGCTGAACACAGAAGGAAGAGAGTATTCTACAACTGGTTTACCGTTCACAACTCGCCAGAGCGACGTGAACAGGCATCCGCCTTCAATTCCTCCTGTTGTAAACCAGATATCGCCATACGCATCAACAGTTACACCCTCCGGACAACAAAGATCGCCTGCAATCTCATTAACGAAACCGTTGTTGATCTCAAGAAGCCTTCCGGATTTCGTGTCTTCTACTACAAGTATTCTTCCATCCTCTGTTACGCAAATGCCCTCCGGAGAAAAAAGCCCTTCAGCCACAACTGTTACATCCCCTTCGCAGGTAACAAACAGAATTCTTCCAGCGGTTTCCTCACAGAGATAGATGCCGCCACTGGAAGCATAAAGCCCGTCCGGGCCATGCAGACCTGTAAGAAATGAGATTGAGATCAGGCAAAGTGAAGCTACCATTTATGCCAATCGTGTAATACCTTTTTAGTAGAACTATAAATACCACCGGAATATTACAGGTTACTAATGAGATGTACAACTTTCCCCAGACAGAACCCAAACTCAACTTAAATGTTACACTGAATTACTTGAATACCATCTGTTGCAGGGTATACTCTTTACATTATAAAACTATTGTGCATATTACCCCTGTAGTTCAACGATGAGCTGCCGCCGGGCTTCTTTTGTGTCGTCGCGAAGATTCGGTTAATTTTTAAGATGACATAGTACGAAAGGGATACTAATGAACCTGTACGTAGGAAACCTCTCTTGGGGCGTTGACGATGATTCACTCAGAACTTTTTTCGAGAGCTACGGTGAAGTTAGCGACGCAAGAGTGATCACCGACAGAGAAACCGGCCGCAGCCGTGGATTCGGTTTTGTTGAAATGCCTGAAGAGGCTGCCAGAAACGCTATCGCCCAGGGCGACGGTGTTGAGCTCGACGGAAGAGCACTGAAGATTAACGAAGCCAAGCCTCGCGAAGAGAGACCAAGGCGCTACTAATCTGATTAATAACAGAGGGGCGGCTCAATTGAGCCGCCCCTCTTTTTTGAATTACTGCAGATTAATGATCACAAACATTCTCTCCGGCTTCAAGGGTACCGGAAAGGTAATTTTCCACTATTTCCTTTGCCCCGGTACCAACGGCACCTGTAACAACCTTAATACCACTCTGCATGAACAAAGCCTGTGCCCGTGAACCCATACCACCTGCTATTATCAGGGTTGCTCCCCGTTCTGCAAGCCATGGCGGCAGAAGACCCGGCTGATGGGGTGGTGGAACTACCTCGGTGGTTCCTGTTACTTTGCTGCCCTCAACATCAACAAGAGCAAATGTGCTGCAGTGTCCGAAATGCATGCAAAGGGCACCATTTACCATTGGTATTGCGATTCGCATATTTCTCCTAGTCTGTTTCTTCTCTTTCAAGAATTTGTTTGATCACACTCTCAAATCTCTTTGCTGTCTCAGTTTTGCTGTAGTGATATACGAACGGTGCTCCAGCGTCGCAGGCTTTGCCAACAGCCGGATCAATGGGAATTTTTCCTAGAAAAGGAACACCTGCAGCCTGTGCCATGGTCTCGCCGTTATTACCGGCAAAAATAGCAGTTTCTTTGCCGCAATCAGGACAGATAAAGCCACTCATATTTTCCACTATTCCAATAACCGGCAGGTTCAACTGACGGCAGAAGTCAAGTGATTTTCTAACATCTGCTGCTGCCACATCCTGCGGAGTAGTAACCATGACCGCTCCATCCAGCTTGCCGATAAGCTGAACAACAGAGAGGGGTTCATCACCTGTTCCAGGAGGGGAATCAATTATCATGTAGTCCAGGTTTCCCCAGTCGACATCCCGCAGAAGCTGTTCAATAACACCCATCTTCATGGGTCCACGCCAGATAATAGCACTGTCTTTGTTCTCCAGCAGAAAACCAAGAGACATTACTTTCAAACCAGCCATTTCAACAGGAAGAATGCTGTTGCCACTGGCCTGCGCTCTAGCACCCTCAAGGTTAAGCATGGTGGGAATAGAAGGACCGTGAATGTCAACATCCAGTAGACCAACTTTCTTTCCGGCAAGAGACAGTGAAACAGCCAGGTTCACGGCAATGGTACTTTTACCCACTCCGCCTTTACCTGAAAGAACAACGATCTTGTGCTTGATTCCCAGCATCCGTTTAGTAAGCTGCTGACGCTTGGCAAAATCATCAGCGCTTTCGCCAGGTCTCTGTTCGCTGGCATCGCAGGAGCTTACTGCACACGAATCACAGTTTCCCCCACAGCTCTGGTCTTCCGTTACTTTAGTTTCCGGCATACTTTCTCCCAGATAGTAGTTATGTTCTCAACAATTTCACCGGTTGTGTCTTCAACCAGTGTTCTTCCATTTATCTGTGCAACAGTGAACGCTCTATCATAAGGGATTCGGCCGATCGGGTGCGCCCCGCCAAGCAACGATTCTTTCTCTATCTCCACAGTCATTTCGGAATTGATATCCCACTTGTTCACAATAACCAGTGCAGGCACAGAAAAATGCTTCGCCAGTTGAAGAACCCTTTCCATGTCATGTTTACCGGAAATGGTTGGCTCTGTCACCACCACCAGAAGCGAAGCTCCTGTTATAGAAGCAATAACCGGGCATCCAATTCCGGGAGGACCGTCAACAATAAGCAGATCTTTGTTCAGTTCTTCCGCTTTTGCTGCAGCTTCCCTTCTTACGGTGCTTACAAGTTTACCGGAATTCTCCTGGGCAATTCCCAGTCTGGCATGAACCATAGGACCAAATCTTGTATGAGAGAAATACCATTCTCCGCATAGGCTGGAGGGGAAGTCAATTGCTTTCACCGGGCATACCTCAACACAGACCATACAGCCCTCGCAACTGAAAGGATTCACCCTGCACTTGCCTTCAGAAGTAACTTTTATTGCATCAAACTTGCAGTTCTGCCTACAGATGCCGCAACCGGTGCAATCCTCTTCCCTTACCACAGCTTCATGACCACTGACAAAATCATTTCTGACTATTATCTCCGGGGCAAGCAGCATGTGCAGATCGGCAGCATCCACATCACAATCCGCCAGAATTGCATTTTCTGCCAGAGCAGCAAAACAACCGGTGATACTTGTTTTCCCAGTTCCGCCCTTACCGCTGATTACTACTATTTCCTTCATTTTCCCTTAATCCCCCTCTCAATGATCCGGGGAATGTCTTCGAATACCTCACGCATCTCAGGAATTCCGTCCAGCAGGGTTCCCCCTCTGGAATAGGTTTCTGCCATAGCCCTTCTGTGGGGAATCCTGACCATAATGTGAATATTCTCACTGTTACAGTAGTCTTCCACCCCGCTGTCTCCTTCGTCGAACCTGTTGATTATTACAGAAAACGGCACTGCCAGTTCTCGAACAGTCTCTACTGCCAGCTTAAGGTCATGCAGACCGAATGGAGTGGCTTCTGTAACAAGAAGAACATAGTCTGATTCTCCAATGGCTTCGATCACCGGACATGATGTTCCAGGTGGGCAATCGGTCACAGAGAAACCATCGAGGGGTATGTAAGATTTTACCTGCCGGATAACAGGAGGAGCAAGAACACCTCCAACATCAAGTTTACCCTGCACAACAGAGATTCTGCCCCCGTCAGCCTTTCCCAGGGTGATCTCGCCTATAGAGTTACCCTTCCAGGATATCGCACCTTCAGGGCAGACAAGTGCACACCCTCCGCAACTGTGGCAGAGTTCAGGAAAGACCAGAGGCGGTGTTCCCAGTGAAACCAGGGCATTAAACTGGCAGAATCTCGCACATTTTCCGCAGGAAGTACATTTCTCCTCATCAATTACAGGCACTTCCACAAGCACCTTCTCTGTTTTGTAAACTTCCGGTCGAAGAAAAATACTGCCGTTGGGCTCTTCCACATCACAGTCGGCATAAACCACAGGCTCTGATGATGCCATGGCCAGTGCCACTGCTACCGTGGTTTTGCCTGTTCCTCCTTTACCGGATGCAACGGCAATTCTCATTACCAGTGACCTTCCACATTTGCGGCGCCTGTTT
>JAOZLN010000073.1 GCA_029934845.1 Candidatus Sabulitectum sp. | reverse complement strand
AAATATGTAGCCGCACAAAAGGGTTTGTGCGGCTACAATTTATGTGTTCAATAAAATTATGGTGCCTCTATTGAACCCACAGGACAAACTGCTGCGCATGCACCACAGTCAATGCAGGTGGCTGCATCAATTACGTAGGGTGTTCCCTCTTTGATGCAATCAACAGGACATTCCCCCTGACAGGCACCACAACTGATGCAGGTATCGTTAATTTTGTAAGCCATGAAAACCTCCGTTATTTTATGTTAGCTCGAAACTATGCCGAGTTTCCCCGACCCCTTATTATACTAAGAATTCTGTCAAGCTCGTCCAGGGAACTGTACTCGATCTCCATTCTACCGGATCCTCCGGAATCCTTAAGAACAACTCGGGTTCCCAGTATTCGCTGAAGCTCTGTTTCCAGCTGCTTTATTTCCGGTATCACTTCTGTTTTTTTCCGCTTAACTGGTTTTCTTCCGGTAATTTTTCTTACTGCGTCTTCAAGTGCTCTTACGCTATACCCTCTTGCAATACATAAATTTGCTGTTCGTACTATAGACTCTTCACCGGTTAAACCAAGAAGAGCTCTACCGTGGCCCATGGAAAGCCTGCCGGTTCTCACCATTGCCTTTACAGAAAGAGGTAATTCCATAAGTCTCTGAAAATTCGCTACAGCAGAACGACTTATTCCAACCTGTTTACCCAGTTCCTCCTGAGTCATGTCAAACTCTGTGCAAAACCTGCTGAATGCCTCAGCCTTCTCCATCGGGTTCAGATCCTGTCTCTGGATGTTCTCAATTAATGCCAGAGCCATCATCTGCTTGTCTGTAGCATCTCTTATGAATGCCGGTATTGTTTCCTTGTCAGCCAGTATAGAGGCTCTTAGCCTTCTTTCCCCTGCAATAAGCTGATAACGACTCTCGTGTTTCCTTAAAACTATAGGCTGCAATATTCCCTGGAGCTTGATTGATTCTGCCAGAGAAGAAAGCTCGTCATCATTCCAGTCAATCCTGGGCTGAAAGGGGTTTGGGTCGATGGCACTAACTGGAATTTCTGCAGGGGTTCCATCAGCAGAGAACTTTTCCTCTATACTGGGCAATAGAGATTCAAGACCTCTACCCAGTGCGTTTTTCCGCTTCACCTTGACATAACCTCCCTTGCCAAACTCATGTAACTCTTTGCCCCACTAGAATATGCATCATACAAAATAACAGGTTTACCGTGGCTGGGAGCTTCACTCAACCGAACATTCCTGGGAATACGGGTTGTAAAAAGAGACTTTCCGAGGTATTTGTCTGCAGAGAACTCAACCTCCCTGCTTAATTTCAGCCTTTTGTCGTACATGGTAAGAACTACACCGAAAATACTCAGATTTTTATTCCAGTGAGCCTTAATCCTCTTAACCGTTTCCATTAGATGCGAAAGCCCTTCAAGTGCATAATACTCACTCTGAACAGTTAGAATAACGCCATGGGCTGCTACAAGCGCATTGATTGTTAAAAGCCCCAGAGAAGGTGGACAATCAATAAGAACGTAATCATAACGGGAGAGGTCTGATTCAGAAAGAGCTCGTGCCAGAAAGAATTCTCTTTTATCCAGAGCTGCCAGTTCAATTTCAGTACCTGCAAGATGTCTTGCTCCCGGCAAAAGAGAGAGACCCTCAACCTCTGTCTTAACAGTACATTCTTCCAGGGTGTTTTCTCCTGATATGAAACTGTGAATACCATTTGTATCTGCTTCTGCATTCCCAAGACCGCTGGTTGCATTGGCCTGCGGGTCAAGATCAATAACAAGTACTTCCTTATCGTGAACAGCAATGCTGGCACCAAGATTAATAACGGTAGTGGTTTTTCCCACCCCGCCCTTTTGGTTAGCTACAGCAAGAATTCTGGTCATATGGATCACCTTTCCTTGTCAGTTCTTAATACAGGGGTGTCGATACTGCAGAATAAACCCCTGTCGGTCAAGCGGAGGCATGGGCAGCTTCTCTGATGTTACTGTATCGGAACAAGTTTCCACCCGGTGGGAAACCCTGGTCACGAGGGAAAACCCTGCGGGGGCTGAAGGGCTGATCAATTTTACCATTTCTTTGTGACCCTTCACCGCCCTGGATGTAAAAAGACTACCCCGGGGAAAAGGCCCCGCATCTTCGATTCTGCTGTTCACTATCGAACAAGAAACCCTGCATTTTCTGGCTGCAGTCTCTAGAAAAGCACATCTCTTTCTTCTTGATTCAACCATGATGACATTATACCCACACAGGGAAAGGATCATTCCAGGAAAGCCCGCACCGGTTCCAACATCAACAATAGTGTCACCTGTAAGAAAAGGAATAAACGCCATAGATTCAAGCACATGCCTCGTCCACAATCTATCAATCTCTGATGGACCAACCAGGTTAATTTTCCCGGCACTGACCACAAGCAGATCCAGAAAATAACCAATTTTCAAGTACGACTCTTCCGAAAGATCAACACCAAGAAGAGCACAATCCCCCTGCGCGGCACTGAATGATTCCGGAAAGTTATGTTTCACGTGAAACACTATGCTTCATTAGATACAAAACAAGAGCATCAAGGTCTGCCTGCCTTACCGCTGGTATTGCTTCTGCGTCGGAAAGAGTCTCGGGTTTTCTTTTGTTAAGAGCCTCCCTGGCCTCGATTGTTATCGTGTCCACAACATTGTAATCTATTATGTGTAATAGCGACACATCACTGTAACGCTTCCTGACTTTGTGTCTTTTCTCTGCTCTTTTTACATATCCTGCATATTTCAAATCCAGCACAAGCGTTGTTACCGTCTCCCGGTCATCAATGTTTGACGCGTTGTATCCAATAAGCTCTGAAACATCCACAGGTGACACCTCTGGTCTTTTGCATATATCCTGTATTGATTTCCCCTTAAAACGCCTAGACAGCAACTCGTGCCTCAATTGATTGTATTTTTCTTCCCGTGCCCTGTATTCCGTTTGCTTTTTCTGCGAAAGGGTTCCAAGAGCAACGGCAAAAGCAAAGACTCTTCTGTCTGCGTTGTCCTGCCTTAAATTCAACCTGTTTTCCGACCTGCTGGAAAAAAGCCTGTACGGTTCATCGGTTCCTCTTGTTACAAGGTCGTCAACCATTACTCCCAGGTAACTGTTCATTCTATCTGGAATTCTCTCTTCCAGACCCAGAACCCTTCTTGCGGCATTTGCCCCTGCAAGCAACCCTGTAGCTGCAGCCTCTTCGTAACCCGATGTTCCAAGGATCTGCCCGGATACATACAAGTTGTCTGTTTCTTTTAATCTTAAAGTTTTTTCAAATTCTCCCGTTTCAAAGCATGTATACTCCACAGTATACCCGTATGCCGAAATAACGGCATTCTTGAAACCAGGAAGCGATCTTACTATTTCCTGTTGGATTTCTTCGGGCATGCTGGTAGACAGTCCGTTAAGATACATAACCCTGGATGAAAGTCCCATGGGCTCGATGTGTATTGGATGACCCGTTCGGTCGGGGAATTTTGTTACCTTGTCTTCAAAACTGGGGCAATATCGTGGCCCCTTGCTGTGAATTCTTCCAGAGTAAAGAGCCGACTTTTTAAGGCTTTTTTTGACTATTTCTTCTGTTTCTCCTGTTGTTCGTGTTACCCAGCATGTTTCCCTGTTCTTAATACCGCCTCTGGAGGCCCAGCTGAACCGGAATTGCATGTCGTGCGATATCTGCTTCTGCAGACAGGAAGTATCAATCGAGTTTCTTAATACCCTGGGTGATGTTCCGGTCTTAAATCGTTTCACGTGAAACATTCTTTCTCTTATGTCTTTTTCCAAGGCGACAGCAGACACGTCTCCCCTTCTTCCCCCTGGCCACGCAGTTTTTCCTCTGTGAAGCATACCATCAAGAAAAGTTCCGGTTGCAAGAACGAACGCTTCTGCATTAATCTCTTTTCCGTTGCCCAGCACCACTCCTGTTATTCTTTTCCTGGGACCCATAAGTTTTGTTACCAGGCCCTGAACAATATTAACCCCTGCCTTTTCAAGCTTTTCCCTTTGGGACAGGCAGTACTCATTCACGTCTGACTGTACCCTTGGTCCCCAAACAGCAGGGCCCTTTTTTGTGTTCAACATTCGAAATTGAAGAGCGGTATTGTCAGCAGACTCTGCGGCAACACCCCCAAGGCCATCGATCTCTCTTACAAGTGTGCCTTTGGCAATTCCACCGATTGCAGGATTGCATGACATTAATGATATCCTTGAAACATCCGGAGTTACCAGTGTTGTTCTACAGCCAACAGCCGCCGAAGCAATCGCCGCCTCTACCCCTGCGTGTCCGCCGCCAATTACAAGAACCCGGTTTTTCACTTGCCCACGCAGAACCTCTCAAGGGCCCTTTCCACTGCGTCTCCATACCTCTGTGGCATGTTCGCCTCTCTTAACACATCGCTAACTATCTCTGCCACCAGGGCAATGTCATCACTTCCGGCTGCTGAAATAGCTTCTTCCAGCAAAGATGTCATTCTTTCCAGTCTCCAGGAAGGGCTTTCCAGGTCGGCGGTCAAAATAAAGTCTATTACTTTATCTACACCAAGCCCTGAAACCGATGAAACCGGTAACCATCCCGGTTTGCATTCCGCAGGTGCTTTATCTGCAAGAGAACAACACTTAAGCACTTCATGGTTTTCTGTTAATTTTACAGGAGGGGGGTAACAATACGGATCCAGCCAGACGATTCTGTCTGGACTTTTCAGTGATCTTTCCTGCAATGCATAGGCTTCGCTGTCAAGCTCTACGCCTCCACAACCTGCACTGTCTGATATTTCCACATATCTTCCAGAAAGGGGAACTATTCTTGTTGCACCGTCTCTTGTAGTCCCGGGTTTACTGGAAACCACAACAGTTTCCTTCCCGTTCAGTCGATTGAAAAGCGTGGATTTTCCTGCATTTATGGGGCCCATTATAAAGATCCTTGGCAGAATCTCTGTACTTCTTACTGTATCAGCCAGATTCTTTGCCCGGCGTTTCATGCTCTGTAGAAGAATTGTGATCTGACTCCCATCAGAAACTTCATGATCCTCGTTGAATTCAATAAACCCTTCAAGTTCACTGGTAAGCTCTGATAACTCTTCTGACAAATCACTGGATTTTACTTTTTGTCCTCCGGTAGAATATCTGGCAGACAATGTCAGCACATCCAAAGAAGAGAGTCTTCCGTTCAACCATGCTCTTCTGGTAAACTCTCCCGGGGCTGCAAGTCTTGCACCGTTTTTTTCCAGCACTTCAAGAACCCTTGCTGCAGTTCCCGGTGATCCGTGACACATAAGGTCAACCATTTCTTCACCTGTATAGCTCTTTCCAAGAGCCCAGGATATTGCAACCAGGTAATCTATCCCTGCAAGGTCTCCAACTGCGCGCTTCCTGCCAGTAAGCGCACCTGATTTCAGCTTCATCAATTTTTCAACCACAGCAGAGGCTCCCTTCCCAGAGAGCCTCACCAGTGCAATTGCTGATACGGCCTGTGCAGTAGCCAGGGCCGCTATAAGATCATTTTGCTGTTCCATCTGCCTGATCCGCTGTAAGCTTTTTCTTTATAAGCTCCTGATGAACAAGGGTAAGAATGTTAAAAACAAGCCAGTACAATGTAAGACCAGACGCGAATCTCATGAAGAGAAATGTCATAAATATGGGCATCATATACATCATCATTTTCTGCTGCTGTGCAGCAGATCCTGTTCCACTTGTTCCGGTAAGTTTCTGCTGAAGAAACATTATCACACCAAGAAGAAGAGCCATAAGACCGATTCCCTCCAGTCCCAGAACTTTTGTCTGGAAGTGAACAAGAAGCTCCGGCCTTGATAGATCATTTATCCACCAGACGAATTGTGCTCCTCTAAGTTCCACCATGTTGGCAAGAACTCTATACATTGCAAAAAATACCGGCATCTGCAGCAACATTGGCAGACAGCCTCCAACAGGATTTACTCCTTTTTCCTTGTAAAGCTTCTGCATTTCAACCTGTTGCTGTTTCGGGTCTTTTGCAAACTTTTTCTGAATCTCTTTCATTGCCGGCTGTATCTTCTGCATTTTCTGCATGGAGATATAACTTTTTGTAGTAAGAGGTGAAAGAATTATTTTAAGAGTAAAAGCAAGAATCACAATTCTTATTCCCCAATTACTGACAAAAGTAAGTACAGTGGTAAGGAACAAAAAGATCAGTTTCCCTATCCATCTAATTATTGGCCACCCGAAATCAATCATATCTGTAGTAGATCTTCCAATATCACTAAGCAGTTTATATGCCTTCGGTCCGGCATAAACCCTGATACTGTTGTCGTCGAGCGCAACGCTGGCAGACCCCCCTTCCCCGGGAGCAACATACCCGTCCGCTCTATCCATGGTCTCTGGCATAAGAATTATTGTAAAGTACTTACTACTCGATGCAATCCATGCCACATTTCCTGTAGCTTGAAAACCCTCTATTTTTTCCGAGTTTTCCTTCTTGTGCGAATTTGTGAACCAGGAAGCCGTGAAGTATCCCTTATCAGTACTTTGCGTTTCTGTAACAGGAATTGTTCCAGGCTCGATAGTGGAAGTTATATCGAGATTTACCTTTTCAAGATTAAATCCGTAAAAGCCCCGCTGAAATGAAAATGTTTTTATGGATGATCCAGCAACAAATGTTAACAGTGTTTCCTGTTCTCCGGCAAAAACCGTATCAGGTCCGTTGTATACAAAGTTTATCGGATCTCCGCTGCTGTCCCTGGAAACAAGCCATGGTTCATCTGCAAGATCGACAAGCTGGCCAATTTGAAGATCAGGGTGATCCTGGTAATCCTGCAGAACCCAGGATTCTACCGCTCCACCGGTTGTGTTTAACCTTGCCACAACAAGAGTTTCTCCTGGCTCTTCCCCCGGAATAATTACTGTGATTGTTCTTTCGTCAACAAATTCGTTTTCTTCTGTGGGTGGAATAATGGAATCTTGTACAAGATCGGTATTCAGCGGTTCCTCTGTTTCCTCTGTTCTGTCAGAGGTAACAGGCTCTGTCTGCTGCGCCGTCATTGCAACCTCTGAATCCTGTTGACTGGTACCCCTTCCTGTAACAAACCAGCTTATCAGTAAAACACCCAGCATAAGAATTGCTGCTAGAAACAGCCGCGACTGATCACTCATCTTTTTTAACCTCCGGTACGGGGTCATAACCCCCTGTATGCCAGGGGTGGCATCTTAAAATTCGTTTTATGGCCATAACCATTCCCTTGAACGCACCATGCTTTTGCAGAGCTTCTTCTGCATACGCACTGCATGTCGGCGTGTAAATACAACTTGGCGGAAGTAACGGTGATAATACCCGCCTGTATATTCTAATAATTGCTATAAGAATTCTTTTCATTTAAAGTTCTTCTCTGTATGCTTAACAAGTTTATCCATGTCTGCTTTTATTGTTTTCCAGTCAGATTCTTTTAGGGGTACCACTGGGAAGATAACAGCATCAATTCCTTTTTCCAGAACCACTTCCACAGAATACTGCCTTAATCTTCTTTTAAAGAGGTTTCTCTGGACTGAATTTCCTGTCTTTGCAGATACAGAAAACCCCAGGCGCATTCGACCCAGGGTATTCTTGTGATACCTTGCTCTTAAAACTTTACCTGTAAAACGGTAGCCCTGCCTTAAGAGTTTTCTGAACTGCCATCCAGACTTAATGCTTTTTAGACAGTATTTTCTCAAGAATTAAGGGATAAGACGCTTGCGTCCCTTGCGTCTTCTTGCGTTTATTACTTTTCTTCCACCCTTTGTTGCCATGCGTGCTCTGAACCCATGACGCCTTTTTCTTGAAATGTTGCTTGGTTGAAATGTTCTTTTCATATCTTCCCCTGTATTTATCAAGCGAACCCTCACATGAGCTCACTGTGCCCTTTTCGAATTTACAGTTCTAGAAGCGGAAATTTATCTAAATAGCGTCCAGTTGTCAAGTTCTGTTGTGGCTCTTTAACCTGGGCTTGTTTTTTCTTTGTTTTTCAATATTATGTAGTGTTTCACTTAAATACACAATTTATGATTCGGAGATCTGCTTTATGGTATTTCCTCCAGAAGATGTTTTTGATCTTTGTCTTGACAGGGCAAAAAAACTTATGGGTTCTGAGATCTACAATTCCTGGTTATCTACTGCCTCTTTTCGCTCCTTCAGTAATGGCGTTTACACGGTTGGCCTTGATTCCGAGATAAGATCAAATTTTGTTACCCATAACTACAAAGAAAAAATTGAGGAACTGCTCCGTGATGTCGGAGGAGATTCCGAGGTCTCTGTTGTTTTTACCCATGTTCCCGAAACTCTTCTGGTTGGAAAAATGAAGAATTCCTCCAGGCATGAGTTGTTCTCTAATTTTCTTAAACCCGGTTATGTGTTTGACCGATTCATCCAGGGTCCAAACAACAGGCTTGCTTTTGCCACCGCACAATCTGTTGCATATGAAATGGGGCGGTCATCCACAAACCCCCTCTTCATTTACGGCGGAGTCGGGTTGGGTAAAACACATCTGGTTCAAGCCGTTGCAAACCACATAAAAATGAATCATCCCGACAAAACATTCTGTTACATATCAAGTGAAGAGTTTCTTACCATGTTTCTCAGAGCAATGATACCAAACAAAAACAATTTCATGGCACTTGAAAACTTCAAAGACCGTTTCAGGAATTCACACTATTTGATCATGGATGATGTTCAGTTTCTTTCCAACAAGGAAACAACTCAAGATCTATTCTTCCACCTTTTTAACGATCTTTACCTTCGCGGCAGACAGATCATTGTTACTTCGGACAGGCCTCCTCACGAACTTGAGCCTCTGGCTGAACGACTTATCTCAAGATTTCAATCAGGGATGGTTGTTGACATCAAACCCCCAGTGCTTGAAACCAGACTTGCTATTCTTAACCAGAAATTGAAGGATGAAAATATTCAATTGGATAATGAAATCATCTTCTATCTGGCAGAAACCGTGAAATCGAATGTTAGACAACTTGAGGGTGCTGTAAATCTTATTGCAGCAAATATACGGATACAGAACATGGTTCTTTCTCTTGAAAATGTACGATCGATCACCACGGAGTATCTCGGAGCTTCTTCCAGAAGGCTTAACCCAACCACGATAACCTCCAGTGTTGCTGATTTTTTTAGTATTAATCCCAACACTCTCAGGGGAAAACAAAGAAAAAGAGAAATTCTTGTTCCAAGACAGATCTCCATGTATCTCATGCGGGATCTAACCAATCTGTCTCTGGAAGAAATAGGGTCTTTTTTTAGAAGAGATCATTCCACCGTGTTGAATGCTATTAAGCGTGTTAACGCCATGATGAACGATGATTCTTTATTCAAGAGAAAGATCATTGGTATCAGAGAATCACTTCTTGTTTAACTTTTTGTGCACTGTTTCTTCAAAAACCTCTTTCCCACATCCTTTGTTGG
>JAOZLN010000072.1 GCA_029934845.1 Candidatus Sabulitectum sp. | reverse complement strand
GACTTGCTTATTTGAGCGTATTCTGGAATGGCGAATCCTTTTGCAAGGCATTGGGTCAGTACAACCTCCTTGGAGATCCTGCGGTGGATCTGGGAGACAGAGTGAAATACAGAAACATGTGTGATTTGATTATTTCTCCTTTTGGTTTAGAGAAAAATGTTTATCCGACTAATCCAGTGGCAGGAAGCACCGGAACAATTGGATTCTCTGTTGTGGTCAGGAATGCAGGAGCAATAGCTTCGGACCCATTCGATGTTGATCTCACTGTGATCTGGGAAGAGACTTCCTATTCTCTTACGGAAAGATGCACCAGTGGCCTTTCTGCTGGAGAGGAACAGGTACTCCTCTTTGAGTGGGACATACCCCTGGGTTTTGGGGATGAAGAAACTGTAGAACTGTTTGCTGAAGCTGATCCTGATGAAATCTGCACTGATTCATGGCAACCCAATAACAGTGCTTCAGGCAGCTTCAGAATACTGGATACTTATCCCAATGAAGACAACTGGCCTGTTAGTGTTCCGTCATCGGTGAAGTGTCCTCCATTGCTTGCAGACCTTGATGGTGATGGTGATCTTGAAATTGTAGCAATTTCCGGCATTGAAATTATGGCTTTTGCGCCTGAAACAGGTGAATCTATCTGGAGAACAGGTCCATATCTCTTCATGGCGGGTGAAGGATTCGGAGGTTTTACAGTTGCTGCGGCAGGTGACGTCTGTGGCGACAGCCGAGATGAGATCGTAGTTGACACAAGAGATGAGCTTCTGGTTCTGAATGGAGCCGATGGTTCAGTTCTGTACAGTTTTGAACATGGTCTGCTTCCTGGAAACCTGTTGAGAGGTCCCCATGGTGTAACCCTTGCTGAAGTTTTCCCGGAAAATGGCAAACTGGAAATAGCATTTGTCTGTCCTGAGGAAACGAATGACCCACTGTCTCTCTTCATTTTAACTGTAGAGCAGAATACGTTGACGGTACTGGATCAGGAAGAACTTCCGCAATCCGTCGCAGGTTACTCCAGAGAATGGATAACTGCTGCTAACATCAACCTGGACTCTTCAGATGAGTTGATGCTGGCATATTCCTGGTATGTCACCGGACAGGACCATTATTCAGGATTATGGACATATGATCATGTTGATTTTTCGCAGCAATCTGGCTTCGTAGATGACCAGAAACAATCCGAAGATGCTCCGACAGCAGGAATTCATGCGATTGGAGACATTGCAGGATCTGCAGATCAGATTGCTCTTTCGAGACAGAGAACCGGCTCTGACGGGTAGGCGTGGGTATTTGATGCGGATGACCTTTCAACACACGAGATCTGCACACAACCTACAGCTACATCCAACTACATCCAGTGCTGTGTTCTTGCCGACTGGGATGAACTCATTCCAGGTCTGGACAGAATCATCGCTCCTGCAGAGAACCAGTGTATGGCTTGGGATGAGGATTATGACTTGTTGGAAGACTGGAACTTTCCATATGGACTTTCAACTTCATGTAATGTTGTTCCAATGCCTGCACTGGCGAACCTTGTAGCAGAATCAGGTTATCAGACTTCTGAAGTGATTGTCGGTACTCAAGATGGGTGGGTGAATGCGTTTGATGCGGACTATAACCAAGTGGATGCTCTTGGCTTCCCCTACCAGCTACCCTCTGAGGTTGTTGGAGGTTTTGTAGCAGCAGATATTGACCTTGATGGAAAGCTTGAGCTTGTATTCGGCACCATGGATAACTATCTTCATGTGTGGGAACTTGGTAGCTGCCCTGTTGGTTATGCTCCATGGCCACAGACACAACATGACGCCCAAAGAACAGGAGCCCTTCTGGAATAGGAGAAATTATGATCAGTCAAATCTTCCTGATTGCCTGGGTGTTATGGACCCATTCTCAGGGCTGGACTGATCCTATTGAAGTTATTGATCACTGGGGTAGTGCTCAAAGTAAGGAGTTGTGCGTTACCCCAGGTGATCATATTCACCAAATCTGGCAGAAGTTTGAAGACTCTCCAAGAGTGGGTTACAATGTTGTTCTTCCTGACGGAACTAAACTTGTATCTGATCAGATGATATCGAATGATGTTCAAGCAGGTTATCCTGAAATGGCTCTACTTGGCGCAGACAGTGTTGCAATGGTCTGGCAGGAGAGTAGTCACTTCTGGTTCCAGGTGCGGGATGGAGACGGGGATATTGTTACTCCCACAACTGAGTTCCCGATTCCTCCGTCACCCAGAGTGAATTACGATATGGACTGCGATTCATTGAAAAGGATACATATGGTATGCGCTCAGATTGAATCAACCAATAACGAGTTCGTTCTGTATACAGTTCATGATATTGATGGAACTCTTTTGTCTGCTGACACACTGCCTGACCACAGCTACTTTAATCCGTACATTCACATTGATGGTAACCGGGTTCATATCAAGTACGAATCAGACAACCCATGGCGAACCATGTACATCCAGTATGATCTGAATGGAAATATCATTGTTGGACCGGTATTTCTGTTTGATGATGATCTTTCAACAGGTCATTTCACGTCAATCCAAACGGATGTTGCAGGAGATCCCTACATTCTGATACATAAGAATCCTGATGGTGAACCTTCACTGTTTGCTCTCTACAAGCTAGACAGAGAGACAGGCAGTATTTTGATCAATGGAGTTACTATCGGGCAGGGAGAATACGTTTGTCAGGTTGCCAATGACATACCTGTATTTCAGCCAATGCCCGGAGACACAAGCTTCTATGCATCCTGGCTGCGGGGAACACTGTTCGTTGACTTTTGCATCATCGACCAGAACGGTGACTTTATTGAAGAGCCTTATGTAGCATATGATTACTCTGATGAAGAAATCCAGCAAATTCAGTACCTGCGTGGAGCTACTAATGAAGAGGGAGATTTTTTTCTAACCTGGAGTGAAGGAGATACTCTTGTATGGGGGTACTACATCGTCCTGGGTCTTCTTGATTTTGACTGGGTCGGTCTTGGTGAAGAGACTTCAGCAGGCATACAGGTTTTATCAACGCTGTACCCGTCGGAGAATCCATTTTCAGCAATTGTTCAATTCACTGCTGCAGGTATAAGCACAGGTTGTAAACTGGAGATCTTTGACATCTTTGGTAGGAGGATAACTACTCTGACTTCTTCCGGAGAACTCTTCCTCTGGAACGGACTTTCTTCTTCGGGAGCAAGAGTGCCTTCCGGAACATACTTTGCCGTGCTTAATGACGGGGAAAAGCGATCAATCCTTAAGGTTGTCAAACTCGAGTAACTGCCTAGATTACGTGTGAAAGCACTGTGTGCTTAGATGGATTGGGACTGCCCCCGTTAATGCCGTAGAGCCTTGATTGCTGGCGCCCCTGACACGATTCGAGCGGTGGCCATGCGGTTCCCTCAGGTAACCTGTCGGTTACCGTTCGGGGACTTTCAGTTATAGGTAACCGAAGGTCCGCGCAAAGCGCGCAACCGCCGCTCTGCGGTTTCCGTCTTAATTATCAATTATGCTTTGTTATTGTCTTGATTCCTGGCGCCCCTGACACGATTCGAACGTGTGGCCTACGGTTTAGGAAACCGCCGCTCTATCCTACTGAGCTACAGGGGCACAGGCACAAGGAAAGGCAATTATGCAGAGTTGAGGCTGATTCGTCAAACCCCCGGTATCCTTTCAAGCAGTTCAGCTGCCTTAAGAGCAAGAAGATCGGCAAAGAGCATTCCCTTTTCATCCGGAACCAGAAGATTTCCCCTTCTGGTCACAAGACCTGTGCTGAGAATCTCAGCTGGATCAAGATCAAAGCCCAGATCTTTCAGCTCTGCAAGGTCTACCCCGTTGATGTTTCTGAACCCCAGAGCAAGAATCTCATCAGCTGCATTTTCCCCAGTGAGCTCTTCAGTGAATTCCACCGGCAGTTCACCATGCATAAGAGCTGACTCGTATTCAGGGATACCACTTACATTCCAGCTTCTGTCAGTGCCGGTAAATGAATGCGCTGAAGGGCCAATGCCAATGTAGGGGGTTCTGTTCCAGTAAGAAGAGTTATGAAGTGACTTGAATTTATCTTCCAGTGCATAGCTGGATACCTCATAGTGAGTGTAGCCGTTTGCAGTAAGAATCTCATGAATCTGATAATACATTTCGACACATTCGTTCTCGGACGCTTTCTTACCTCTATCTCCCATTGGAGTTCCCGGCTCAAGGGTAAGATCATATACAGATATATGCTGCGGCAAGAAACGAAGAACTTCTTCAACATCTGTTTTCTGATCTTCAGGGGTTTGCCCGGGCAGGCCATACATCAGATCAATACTGATATTCTTAAAACCGGTTTTTGATATCAGTTTTAAACTCTCTGACGCTTCGGATGAATTGTGCCTTCTGCCCAGAAGGGCAAGTTGCTCATCGTTGAAACTTTGTACTCCTACACTAATTCTGTTAAATCCCGCAAGCAGAAGTGAAGAGTAATCAACAGCATCAAGAACGGCTGGATTACTTTCAATGGTCACCTCCCGCAGTGAAGGAGTCTTGACCATACTGATCATCCGCATCCAGAATTCAGGGGGAAGAAGAGTTGGAGTTCCACCACCAGCGTAAAAAGTTTGAAATTCCTGGTTGTTCTGCTGGGTTCTTTGAACAAATTCCTCAGAAATTGCGGTGCACATCCCGGAAGTGTCTTCAGGTTTCCTGACTGAATTAAATGCACAATACGCACACTTCTTAATGCAGAAGGGGGCGTGTACATAAAGACCTATACTCTTGTTTGTCAATTAATTATTTCGGCCCAGCTGCAGTCCAGCTGCCACCGAGAATGTCGACTCCACTGTATCCGCTCAGGGTGTAATCAACGGAAGAATCCCAGAGCCCTATCAAGCTGTCGCCGGTAACAAATGTTCCGCTGAAGGAGAAAACATAAACAAGGGTATCATGATCGATTGTGTCATTCCAGCTGAAAGAGGAATCGGTAGCAATCGAAGTAGACGAACAAAGCCAGGTGCGAGTATCAGTAGTATCAGCGTATGTGTGCGTAGTAGTCATTGTCCAGTCAGTAATTGTCGGATGATCAAGAGTAAAGGTAACAGGGATTAATGTTGCTGTTTCACCGGTCCAGCTTCCATTATTCCATCCTGTAGGACCAGCTGGAGTATTGCTTTCTCCACAAGCCATTACCGCAAGAACGGTGAGCAAAACAATTACAGATATTTTTTTCATGATCATCCTAATCTCTTTTAAGAACTGCCAGAAACGCCTTTTGGGGAATCATTACCCTGCCAACCATTTTCATTCTTTTCTTTCCTGCCTTCTGCTTCTCAAGAAGCTTTCTCTTTCTGGTTATATCTCCACCATAGCATTTGGCTGTTACATCTTTTCGCAAAGCACTGATAGTGGTTCTTGCAATAATTGCCCCGCCAATTGTTCCCTGTATGGGGACCTTAAACTGATGTTTGGGAATAGCTTCTTTAAGATTCTCACAGGCCTTCTTTGCCCATGTGTGGGCTCTATCCAGGTGAACAAGCATGGAAAGAGCATCGACCTTCTCGCCGTTTACAAGAATATCCACCTTTGCCAGATTACCCGGCTGGTAATCAGAAGATTCATAATCAAAACTTCCATACCCCTGGGTAACGGATTTCAACTTATCGTAAAAATCGTATACGATCTCTGCGAGAGGCATATCCACCTTGATTTCCACTCTTCTTGCTCCAACATAATTGTTGGTGTAATTCTGCCCCCGTCTGCCAAGAAGCAATGTAGTGACCGGTCCTATGTACTTGTCTGGCATAATAACCGAAGCCTTTATGTAAGGTTCTTCTGTAAGCTCAATACGGGATGGGTCCGGATACAGGTTGGGATTGTCAATATACTTAACTTCGCCATTGGTCAACGACACCCGGTAAAGAACCGTAGGAGCTGTCAACACCAGGCTCATGCCAAATTCTCTTTCAAGTCTTTCCTGAACAACTTCCAGGTGAAGAAGTCCTAGAAACCCGCACCGGAAACCAAAACCCAGACCAACAGAATTCACTTTCTCAAATACCAGTGAAGCATCATTCAATTTCAGCTTGTCCATGGCAAGAGCAAGATCATTGTAATCTTCACTGGATATGGGGAAAAGACTTGAGAAAACAACCGGCTTAGCCTGGGCGAACCCTTCCAGCATTTCTTTAGCCGGGCTCAACTTTGTTGTTATTGTTTCACCACTTCTAACATCGCTGACGCTTTTTATCCCGGCAATGATGTAACCTACATCACCGTTGTTAAGAATTTCACATTTCGTCCTCTGGATACCAAGGTGACCAATTTCTTCAACACGGTACTCATTGCCCCTGGCCATAAGAAGAATATCCTGATTACTTCTCATCACTCCGTCAACAACTCTGAAATAGGCAATTACCCCTCTGTACGGATCGAAAATGCTGTCAAAGACCCTTGCCCTAAGCGGGGCATCCGGGTCACCGGAAGGTGGCGGAATACGATCCATAATTGCTTCAAGAAGACCATCGATTCCCTGCCCTGTCTTTGCGCTGACCAGAACAGCTCCGTCTGGATCCAGACCAAGTTCATTATCAATTTCGTACAAAGTCTCATCAATATTGGCAGAAGGAAGATCGATCTTGTTTACAACCGGTATTATTTCCAGCTCCTGCTCCATGGCTTTGTACAGGTTAGCCACAGTTTGAGCTTCAACACCCTGAGCAGCGTCAACAACCAGCAGCGCTCCTTCGCAGGAAGCTAGAGCCCTGCTTACCTCGTAACTGAAATCAACATGTCCCGGCGTATCAATAAGGTTCAACTGAAATTCTTCACCTGCCTTGTTCCTGCTGTGCATGGTAACCGCAGTGCTCTTTATGGTAATACCGCGCTCGCGCTCGATGTCCATGGAATCAAGCATCTGATTGTGAAATTCACGATCGGAAACCGAACCAGTTGCCTGAAGAAGCCTGTCAGCAAGGGTTGATTTACCATGATCTATGTGTGCAATGATGCAGAAATTCCTGATATTTTTTTGCAAGTTTTTCCTCCTGTGTTGAGTGTAATATGTTTGGTATTCGGTTATCATTCCAAACAGCTAAAAAAGGGGAAGAAAAATGCCAATTTTCAAGAAGGAAAAAAAGAACAAGAACAAGGATGTGAAAGCCACTGAAAATCCCCTGCAGATCATCAATGACTGTAAGATTGGCGAAGGAACCAAAATCTGGAATTTCGTGAATATCTACGGGTGTGAGATAGGCAAAGACAGCATGGTGGGATGCTTCTGTGAAATACAAAAAGGTGTAAAGATCGGTGATCGCACCAGAATTCAGAGTCACTCTTTCATATGTGAACTTGTTGAGATCGGCTCCGATTGCTTTATCGGACACGGTGTGATGTTTATAAATGATGTCTATCCACCGCAGCCGGATCCCTCAATGTGGAAAAAAACTGTTATCGAAGACGGGGTAAGCATAGGCTCCAATGCTACGATCCTTCCAGTAAGAATAGGGAAAGGCGCAGTAATCGGTGCCGGTGCAGTTGTAACTAAGGATGTACCGGATGGAACGGTTATCGCTGGTAATCCAGCCAGTTTCATGAGATTTCGCAGTGGCGGGAAAAAGGGGTAACGGCTTTTGAAATCAAGGATATACAGAGTAATCCCGAAGGTACCCGAGAAACTTGGAGACCTTAAAAAGATAGCAGAGAACACATGGTGGAGCTGGAACAAGAAAGCTGTTGAACTGTTCCGCTCCATGGATCAGGATCTGTGGGAAAGAACACACCACAACCCTACACTTCTTCTTGGAAGAATCAGTCAGAACAGACTTCAGGAGTTGTCTGAGGATCAAGTATTTCTTTCTGCACTGAATGAAGTATCGAGCCGGATGAATGAATATATGGGTCGTTCAACATGGTTCAGCAAACATCATGCTGATTCTGTCAAGCCGGGAGAGGTAATTGCATACTTCTCTGCTGAATTCGGCCTTCATGAAAGTCTGCCGATCTACTCCGGTGGGCTTGGAGTTCTAGCTGGCGACACGCTGAAAAGCAATAGCGATCTTGGCCTGCCTGTTGTAGGAATTTCTATTCTTTACAGGCTGGGATACTTCAACCAGTACCTGAACAGCGATGGATGGCAGCAGGAAAGTTATTCTGTAAACGATTACTCCAATATGCCAGTAGAGCGGGTTCGCGATGCAGGTGGGAATGCAGTAACAATTGTGGTTCCCATGGGTGATGAAAGAGTGCTTGCTGCTATCTGGGAAATAAAGGTCGGACGGGTAAAGCTCTACCTGCTTGACACCAACCTGCCAGAGAACTCCCCGGAAAACAGAGAGATCACGGGGCAGTTGTACGGCGGCGATAAGGAAATGCGCATTCGCCAGGAAATTCTGCTTGGGGCTGGTGGAATAATGGCTTTGCGTGCAATAGGGCTTATCCCCGTTGTAAGGCATATTAACGAAGGCCATTCCGGATTTCTAATTGTCGAAATGATGGCACATTACATAGAAACAGGGCTCTCATTTGCGGAAGCCCGAGAAATGGTCACAGCAGGAAATGTGTTCACTACACACACTCCTGTGCCTGCCGGAAATGAAGAATTCCATAATGATCTTGTTCTTCGTTGTCTGCGCCCCTATCTGGACAGGGTTGGATTAAACAATCAATCATTTCTAAAGTTCGGCAGCCAGCCTTCATCCCCTAACTTCTCTATGACTGTTTTTGCTCTGAATTTCTCCAGGAAAGCTAACGGAGTAAGCAAGCTTCACGGTGAAGTATCAAGAGATATATGGCGAAATGTCTGGCCACGATTACCGGAATCTGAGATTCCAGTGGGACATGTTACAAACGGTGTTCACGAAGATACATGGGTCTCTGGAGAAATAAGAAGACTGCTTCAAAGATACATTGGAAACACATCACCGAAAAACCCGGGAGATGAGAACTTCTGGAAGAAGATCGCTAGAATTCCCGATTCCGAACTATGGATTGCCCATGAAAGACTTCGGGCACGACTGGTTGGTTATGCAAGAAAGAAATGGGCAGATCAACTGGAAAGTATGGGAATAAGGGGTCTTCCCCAGCAGAATATGCCTGTACTGAACCCGGATGTACTAACAATCGGTTTTGCAAGAAGATTTGCGACCTACAAAAGGGCATCACTGCTTTTAAGTGATCTGGACAGGTTAACTGACCTTCTCAACAACAGCTCAAAGCCCATTCAGGTGATCTTTGCCGGCAAAGCACATCCACATGACAACGGAGGCAAAGACCTTATCAGAGAAGTTTTCCATGCATCTCTCAGTAAAGATCTGTACGGAAAACTCGTTTATCTGTCCGATTACAACATGGACATGGCCCGACACATGGTACACGGCGTGGACATCTGGCTTAACACCCCAAGAATTCCCATGGAAGCAAGTGGAACCAGCGGCATGAAAGCTGCCATGAACGGCATTCCTCACTGCAGT
>JAOZLN010000071.1 GCA_029934845.1 Candidatus Sabulitectum sp. | reverse complement strand
TGTCTGGAAAGAGATCCCGGTGATGCTCTGGGGTACATCGAAATGGCCAACCTTCTTCTTGATGTAGGCGATTTTTACGGGGCAGTAGGAGCTTACCTTCGGGCAGCAGAGATCTATCGCAATGACGGAAGAGACTACATGGTTTTCGAGCTTCTTGAGGGTGTTCTGGATATTTGCCCTGAATCCCTCTCGGCTGCAAAGGAAATTGTCAGAATCAGGCATTCTATCGATATAGAAGGGCAGGCGAGAGCTTTCTACAGGCTGGCAGTTGCTTATCTGCTTAACGACAGCCAATACGAAGCTATTGCTTCTCTTGAAGCAGCTGTTGAAGTTTGTCCCGACTACAACGATGCACGAGAGCTTATGACCGGATTGCGTCCGGACGAACACAATGAAGCCGGTGTAACCGGTGTGGCTGACATTCTGGATGATATAGACAATGTAAGAGTTGATACTTCAAAAAGAGCACTTGCTGATATTATCATGGAATTCAAGCAGGGAGTAGATTCGAGTATTTCAAAAGAAGATTTCTCTACTCATTTTGATCTTGGCATAGCTTACAGAGAAATGGGTCTTTTGCGTGAAGCAATTCAGGAATTTGAGAAGGTGCTTATCAGCCCGGATCACAGAGTAAAATCAAGAGAAATGCTTGGTCGATGCACATTTGATATGAAGAGGTATGACGAAGCCGAGGATCACTTCCGCAAAGGTCTTGTTCTGGCCACAACACTTAGCAACACCAGTGCGATCGTAGGCTTTCACGTTAATTTGTGCAGGGTATATGAATTTACCGGAAGAACCGGTCATGCTGAGGCCGAGAAGAAGCTTGCTTTTGATCTGGATCCGGTAATGGCCAAGGCTCTTCAGCTGGAATAAATGTCTTTTTCTGGAACATCAATTCTGAAGATAGCACCAGCGTCACCTGCAGCAAGAGCGGGGTTGAAGCCTGGTGACAGGATCATAACCTGCAATAGCACCCCGGTTCGAGACTGGGTGGATCTTCTTTTGAGTGCGTCTGCTGCAAAAGTCACCTTATCTATCGCTCGAGGTCCCCTGCGCAGAACAGTTGATCTGAAGAGAAGACCCGGAGTTCACTGGGGAATTGAGCTTGCTGGATCTTCTGCAAGAGGATGTAGGAATAAATGTATTTTCTGTTTCGTAGATCAACAGCCTCCAGACCTGCGCCTCTCTCTTTCTGTTAAAGATGACGATGTTAGATATTCATTTTTGAAAGGTACATATATCACACTAACTGATCAACAGACTGATGAGGCAATATTAAGGAAATTTTCTTCCCTTCATGTTTCTATACACACAACTGATCCGGTGCTGAGAGGAAGAATGCTTGGATTACCGGGACCGGTTGAAATACTTCCTCAGATTGACAGACTGGCAATTAACGGTGTGGAAATACAAGCTCAAATAGTTGAGGTTCCAGGTTGGAACGATGGTGAAGATCTTGAACGCACATTGAATGACCTATTTTCTCGCCCCAACATCTCAATTCTTGGAATTGTGCCGGTTGGTCTTACCAAATGGCGGTCGGGTCTTGTTCCATTATCGAGACCTGCAAAGGAACAGGCAGACCGCACGATGAAGACTATTCTTAAGTGGCAAAAGAAAGCACTTGATAAAAAAGGAACCCCCTGGGTGTATCCTGCTGATGAATACTATGCGATCACAGGTTTGGAAATCCCCCTGGCAAGTTTTTACAAAGACAGCTCACTTGAAGCGAACGGGATTGGTCTTCTTTCGGTTATGATTGACCAGTGCCGTGATAAGATATTTTCCGGGGAAGGAACTATTTTAACAGGTACCATGGCTTTCCCTTACATAGACAAAATTGTTGCAAAGTCAAACTATCGCGTTGTCGCCGTAAGGAATACACTAATGGGTTCTTCGGTTAGCGTTGCAGGGCTTCTTAGCGGAAAAGATGTAGTTGAAACTGTGAATCAACTCATTGGTAGAGATGAGAATATATTTCTTCCTTCGGTTATGTTCAATCATGATGGAGTTACGCTTGATGAGTTCACGCTCGAGATGATAGCAGAAGAAACCGGGGCAAAAATGGTTGCTTTTAATACTGTAGCAGAGCTTACATAATGTCTTTGCCTATTGCTGCAGGAATATTTACAATACTGATCATCTGTTATGGAGTTATGCACTATAGATTAGAAAAAAAAGAGAGAAAAGTAAAAGAACTTGAAGGGCTTCTGGAAAATGTTAACCGTGAACTGGCATCTCTTGAATTGCTTGAATCACATTTTCTCTATCGTATTGGGGATGTCCTGGCTTCACCTCTTAAGACAATTGAGGCATCTTCCACCAGGCTGAGCAATATGGAGTCAGGCGTACCGGAAGAAATACAGGCGGATTTAAAGGATCTTGTTGGTGAAGTAAGATCTTTGATCAGAATAATGAGTGTTTTCGAGGAAATCGCGGAATCCACTGATTCTAGCAGCAAAGAAAGTAATCATCATTCAGGAATAGATATGGAAATTGTTCAAATGGACGACATTGTATCAGAGGCCGCAATGGATATTTCTGAAACTGCAGCAGAGAAACTGGTTTCTCTATCTGTGGGAATTTGCGGCAGAGTTGATGTTTCGGGAAAAAAGACACAACTTGCGGAAACCGTTTCTTCTATTTTTAGAGAAGCCCTTAAAAGAGCTTCACCCGGAACAGTGTTGTCGGTTGAGATGAAAATTGAAAAGAATATGCAACTCGAGACCAGATGGAGTAGTGATGATTCGCAACCACAGGCAGAAGAAGACATTCTGGGGGTTGGGTTTATTAGACTGGTAGCATCTGCCCATGGAGGCTGGCTGAATGTCAACATGGAAAGGGAAAGTATCACATTAATTCTGCCTGTTGCAGGAGAAGAATCATGAATAAACAAATTTTCAGGAAATATGATATCAGAGGAATTGCTGACAAGGATCTTGACAACAAAACAGTATCGAAGATTGGCTTCGTTCTGGGAACTATGGCAGATGGAGGAGTGTTTGCCATAGGAAGAGATTGCAGATCCACCGGAATACGCCTACGAGATCAGCTTGCCCGTGGAGCGGCCCTGTCAGGATGCACAGTGGTCGATCTTGGCGAGCAGACCACGCCTATGACATACTTTGCGGCATATACCATGAAGCTTGCCATTACGGTAATGATAACAGGAAGTCATAATCCTGCAGAGTACAACGGTTTCAAGATAATGAAGGGTCTTCACACCTTGTGGGGAGATGCCATTACAGAGATTCAGCAGAAGGTGGAAGCTGTGGAGGAAATTCAGAATGAGATTCCTCAGATGCAGACAGTCAGTGTTCGAGAGGCATACATGGACAGACTAAGGTCTGAATTTTCTCCACAGGTGTCTCTTAAGGTGGCAGTGGATGCAGGTAACGGTACCGGAGGTGACTGTGCAGTAGCACTTTTAAAACAACTTGGACACAGAGTTGTGCCCCTTTTCTGTGATGCTGACGGTACTTTCCCCAATCACCATCCTGATCCAACAGTTGTCAGTAATCTCAAACATCTCAGCGAGACTGTAGTAAAAGAGAAGTGTGATCTGGGCATTGCTTTTGATGGTGATGCTGATCGAATTGGTATTGTTGACGAGAATGGGCAGGTTATTTTTGGTGACCGTATTCTGTGCGTACTTGCAGGCGCACTGCTGGTGGACAATCCGGGTGCAACAATTATCAGCGAAGTAAAGGCTTCCAGCGTATTTTTTTCCCATGTTGAATCCATGGGTGGCAAAGCAATGATGTTTCCTACCGGTCATTCAATAATCAAAGAGGGAATGTTGAAAGAGAATGCCCTTCTTGCCGGAGAGATGAGTGGTCATATTTTCTTTCGTGACAGGTATTACGGTTATGACGATGCTCTTTATGCTACATTGAGGTTCCTGGAGATCGCTGAACACGCAGATGGTCCTGTTTCTTCTTTAACATCTCAACTGCCGCCGGTAATGGCAACTCCCGAGATCCGAGAAGAATGTGATGATTCAATAAAATTCACAATTGTCGAGAAAGTAAAGCAAATACTGAACAGCCAGAACTATATATTTAACGATATTGATGGAGTGAGAGTGGAATTCAAGAATGGATGGGGATTGCTCAGAGCTTCTAATACCCAGCCTGTACTGGTCATGCGTTTTGAAGCTGGAACTATTCATCAGCTGAAACAGTATGAACAGGTAATGAGAACCATTCTGCAGAAAGCCCGGAAGGAGTTGTAATGGCCAGAGAAAGAGTTGAGCAGTTGGCAATAGAGGTTGAAGAAGCTTCTGGTTTACTGGAAGAGGTTAGAAAGCAGTTTTCTTCAGTTGTTGTTGGGCAGGACGAATTCAGGATTGGCCTGATGACAGCCCTTCTTTCAGACGGACATGTTTTGATCGAAGGAGTACCGGGTCTGGCAAAAACGCTGGCGGCAAGTACTTTGTCGAAGTGCCTGAATGCAGATTTCAGTCGCATTCAATTTACTCCTGATATTCTTCCGGCTGACATTACTGGAACCATGATCTACCAGCCTGCAAAGGGTACATTTGTAGAGCGAATGGGCCCGATCTTTGCCCAGATGATTTTGGCTGACGAGATAAACAGGGCGCCTGCCAAAGTACAGAGTGCTCTTCTGGAGGCAATGGAGGAGAGGCAGGTTACTTTTGGGGGCATAACACACAAACTTCCCAAGCCTTTCTTTGTAATGGCAACACAGAATCCCATTGAACAGGAAGGAACCTATCCTCTCCCTGAGGCGCAGATCGATCGTTTTATGATGAAGTTGATTGTGACTTATCCTACACCAGACGAGGAACTTGAAATTCTCAAGCGTATGGGAGGTACAGATAAACCATCGGCTTCACCTGTTCTTTCAACTGAGAAGTTGCGTGAATTACAGAATCTTTCGAAGCGAATCCTCGTTGAAGAAGATATTCTTGACTATGTTGTCAGACTGGTAGACGCTACCAGGCATCCAAAGCTGCACAGACTTAGAGACCTGGAGGATCTTATTACTGTAGGCGCAAGCCCCAGGGGCTCTCTTTCCATTCTGGCTGCTGCCAGATCCAGGGCGCTGCTTACAGGTCAGGCTTTTGTAACTCCGGATCTGGTAAAGGAAGTAGCCATGGATGTACTCAGACACAGAATAATGAGATCATTTGAGGCCGAGGCTGAAGAAGTAACTGTGGAGGAAATGCTTACGAGTATCCTCGACAAGGTTCCAGTAACAAAACGGTGATCTGAATGGAAAACACACACAGCCTTTTTCGCCGGGTGCAGAGAATAGAGATACACACCAGGAAACTTGTTGATCAACTTGTCGGTGGTGATTACCGCTCTGTTTTTCGCGGTCAGGGAATGGAGTTCAGCGACTACAGACCGTATGTGGAAGGGGACGACCCAAGACTGATAGACTGGAATGTAACCGCTCGTTCAAACACTCCTTTTGTAAAACTCCTGACCGAGGAGAGAGAGCTTCTGGTCATGCTGGTTGTAGATGTATCCGGTAGTCTTAACTTTGGCTCAGTTAATATTACAAAAGCAGATCGAGTTGCTGAGACAGCTGCTGTACTTGCACTTTCAGCCGCAAGAAGTAATGACAGGGTCGGGCTGCTCACTTATGGCAACAAAGTTCACGATTACATGCCTCCGGATAAAGGAAGGGCTCATTCTCTGGCCCTTATAAGAAGGGTTCTTCAAGCCAGTGATTATAAAGAGAAAGCAGATGTGGAAATTGCACTTCGATTCCTTGGAAGAGTCTTGAAGAAACGGGCATTGATCTTTCTTGTGAGTGATTTCAGATTTGGCTCAAAAGGGGAGAGACAGCTGAAGGTATTTTCGCGGAAGCACGATCTGGTTGGAATCCATGTATATGATCCTCGAGAACTGAGAGTGCCGGATGTGGGCAGGATCAGGTTCAGAGACCCGGAATCAGGCCGGGAATCAGTTGTAAATACATCCTCTGCAGGCTGGCAGAGAGCCTTTGCTGTTAAAGTGCAGGAGCAGACAGCACAAAGAGAACTGCTATGCAAACGCACCAAACTTGATGTTGTAAGCATATCTACAACTGAAGATCTTATTCTTCCTCTAAGAAGATTCTTTCATTTAAGAAAGAAAAGGAGAGCCCACTGATGTTTCACATGCTTCTTCTTTTTTCTGCTCTGGCAAATGCGTACCCCGGTGTTCCATTTGAAGTTGATTATGCTCTTCCTGAAGGCTATTCATGTGAAGAACTGAACAGCAGTGAATCATTCTCTGTTCTTGAATCAGACAGCGGATTGTTCATCATAGTGCCAATTGTATTCTCTGACAGTCTGACTCTTCCGATATTAACCGCATGGAATTACCAGGGAGATACTCTTTTTCTGGAGCCACCGATTATTGCAGTAAACGGATGGTTCCCGGATTCTCTTATGATCCCCTCATTCCCGCCCTTTCCGGGATTCATGGATATTCCACCAGGACTTCCAGAGGATTATTCAAGAAATGTCTCTTTCTGGCTTGCGTGGGGAGCACCTCCGGATTTCCCATGGCTTTTAACCATTGCCGGTGTGATTCTTGCATCAGCAGTTGTTTTCTATGTTATAAAACGAAAGAAAAAGAAGAATACAGTTGAACAAGAGCAGGTTGTCCGGATTCCTGCAGGTAAAGAAGCAGAGAATGAGGCACTTGCATTGCTTGAATCCGAGAACTTCATACATGGCCACTGGCCTGAATTGTATACAGAGGTTGATGCTCAATTCAGAGCAACAGCGGCAGGTAAGTTTGGTGTTGTGAATAAAGCTCTTACCTTGAACCAGATTGCCAGAGCCATCGCCGCAACTGCAAAAGGTCGTAAGTTTCTTGAACATGCGTCGCCGATTCTTAAAGAAACAACCCTGCAGAGGTTTGCTGACTGGGGCAGTTCCAGGGAACGGGCAGAGGGCTTTATCAGAAAACTTGCAAAACTCAGGCGGGAGTGGTCACGATGATAAGATTTGCATTCTGGCAGATTCTTTTTCTCTACCCGGTGATCGCTTTCATTTCGCTTGCTATGCGGAATAAGGGCGATAACCAAAAAAGAGGCGCGACTTTTACCGGCCCATTTGCAAATACACCCACTGTAACCTCTGGAAACATTTTTACGGTATTTATCCCGTGGATTGGTCTTCTTTTTCTGATTATTGCTCTTGCAAGACCACAGAGTGGTTTTGAGCGGCTTCCAGACCCGGGTGAGGGAGTTGATATTGTTATTGCTCTTGATGTATCAACAAGTATGCTGGCAGAAGACTACAATCCAAACAGACTGGAAGTTGCAAAAGATGCTGCACTGGAATTCATAGAAAATCGACCAAATGACCGGATAGGGCTTGTTCTATATGCGGCAGAACCCATAACCATATGTCCTCCCACTTTTGATCATTCCACACTGACCAGATTTATATCTAATGCTGAACTTGGATTTCTTACAGATGGTACAGCAATAGGTTCCGGGCTTTCGGCGGCAGCCAGGGGGCTTGGTTCTTCCAGTACCGACAGGCGTGTAATTGTTCTTCTCTCAGATGGTGTAGAGACTGCCGGAGTTGTAGATCCAATAACAGTTGCAGAAGCTGTGAGTGTTCTCCACGGAGACAGTATTGCAGTGTACACAGTAGCCATCGGCAGAGAGAACGGTGAATACGAGGTAGACAGAGAAACTCTTACTGCCATTGCAGAATTGAATAACGGCAGACTTTTCAATGTGTACAACAAAGACGATCTTGAAAGTGTATACGCTTCAATAGATTCTCTGGAAGCATCTACTCTTCCGGAGAAAGGTCTTTTTGTCTACAGAGATCATTATCTGGGATGGCTGATATGGGCGTTGCTTCTTCTTGCTGTTGGTGAATTTTCCAGATGGAAAGTGTTTCGGGTCACAGGAGGGGGGCGGTAATGGAATTTCAGAGACCTTGGATGGTTATTCTTGCCCTTGCAGGTCCGCTGTACTGGTGGCTTAGACTACGATGGCTTCGTGTTGACGAAAAAAGGTTGCGTCGATTTGTCCGCCCGGTTTTGTGGGAGAGAATGGGTATTTCTGCTCCGTCGCAGCACAAAGTGTCACGCATTCTAATATCGGTTGCCATAGTTCTTCTTGCACTGGGTGCTGCAGGTCCGGTATGGGGAACATCTCCGGCATACATTCCCGGCGGTGGAGCGAATGTGGTTTTTGCACTGGATGTTTCACGTTCTATGTGGAGTGACGATGAAACACCTTCACGGCTTGGAAGATCTGCAATTGAAATTCGGCGTATCATACGAGCAATGCCAGAAACCAGGTTCAGCCTTGTTCTTTTCAGCGGTCATGCCAGACTTGCTGTTCCAATAACACTTGATAATGACTTTATACTGGAAAGAATACCTTCCGGTCCTGCGGATGCTGTCTCGCTTCCGGAGGGAACTGCCCTGAACAATCTGGTGGATGTTATGGCTACTGCACTTCCAGACATGGATATGGAGGCACGAGTTGGAATAATATTCTCTGATGGAGGCTTCCACGATTATACCCTTAACGATGCGATCAATGAAGCGCATGATCGCAGGATGGCTCTTGTTACAATAGGAACCGGAGGAGATTCTCCTGTGTCTGTTCCTGGAGATAACGGACCGCTGATTTGGCAGGGAGATACGGTAAAAACAGTTCTAGAAGAGGAATGGTTACAGGAATTGGCAGAGGAAACCGGTGGATTTTACACAAGGATATCAGAAGCCGGAGATCTTACCGGACCCATAAATGAGCTTCTTAACCGCAGTTCAGCACAGGCAGATGCTGACATTGCAGGTGCAGCCGGAGCAAGAAGATTCCAGTTCTTTATTGGTGCCGCTCTGCTACTTATAATGCTTGCAGCTTTGTGGGAAAGAAGGGAACAATGATTTTTACAGCTTTGCTGATCATGATCATGACACTGCTTTCCTCGACAGATCGAACGCCTCTTCTTGACCTTTATCTTCAGGCAGATGAGCTTATCGAGCAGGGCAGATTAGATGATTCCGCCGTTCTCCTGGAAGAAATTATTAAAAGAATGCCTGACAATCAAAGAGCCATATACAACATTGCGGTTTCCGGTTTTGCTCTGGGAGACCTGTTCACCGCAGACAGTTTACTTTCTACTTTTCCGGAAAATGTATTTGAAGGCGATACACTGCTTGAAGCCCGCTCATCTGCAAGGCTGGGCAATGCTATGTTGAATGAGGATTATGCTGGTGTAGAAAGCGTGGTCGAAATGCTGACCCCGGAGATAACAACCGGAGATTCATCAGAGCGGACACGCCAGAATTACGAAGTAGCACTTAAGTGGCTTTCCCGGAATGAACCTCCTCCACCTGACGAGAATGAGAATCAGGAGGAACCTGATGACAATGAAGATCAGGAAGAACCTGATGACAATGAAGATCAGGAAGAACCTGATGACAACGAAGATCAGGAGGAACCTGATGACAACGAAGATCAGGAGGAACCTGATGACAACGAAGATCAGGAGG
>JAOZLN010000341.1 GCA_029934845.1 Candidatus Sabulitectum sp. | reverse complement strand
CAGTTTACATAGGACACCATTACAAGAGGACAGCACAACGTTTTGAGCCCTCCAACCGGGGGGGTTTTATTCTTCTGAAGCAATTTCCATCCCTGGTTCTTCCAGTGATGCAATTTCATCTGAAAGGTATGAGTGTTCCTTCTGAAGTTCAACCAGCAGTTTTGAGTTGTTAATTACTTCCTGATCCGCAAAGAGAGCTTCGATCTCAATCCTTCTTGTTTCAAAAGGAGCTATTTTTTTCTCGATCCGCTCAATTCTCTTTTCCTTCTTGCGCCGTTCTTTGTACGCAAGATTCCTCTCTGCAGCTTCTTTTCTTTTTCTTTCTCTTTCGATCTCCCTGCCTGATTCCGGATTATTTTTATCGTCAGGCTTTTTGAATTGCTCATCGGCCAGATTTCTGAGTTTTTCCACATATTCGTTGAAGTTGCCGGTGAAACCTTTTATTTTTTTGTTCTTTACCACAAATAGCTTTTCCGAAAGAGCTGCCAGAAGTTTTTCATCATGGCTTATAAGTACCAGCGTACCGCTGTAGCTTTTCAAAGCCTCCTGCAGAACGTCCCGGCTGAATATGTCCAGGTGGTTGGTGGGCTCATCAAGAATAAGAAAATTAGTAGGCTTTATAAGAATTCCTGCCAGTGCAAGGCGACTGATCTCGCCACCTGACAGAACAGAGATCGGTTTCATTACATCATCCCCGGTATACAGGTACCTTCCAAGGTAACTGCGTATCTCACTCTCGCTTCTGGATGGTGCAATATTATGAATATGCTGTAGTACGGTGTGTTTTTCGTTAAGCTGCAGATCAATTTCCTGAGAGTAGTAACCGATCTCAACTGATGTTCCTTTTGTAAGAATTCCATCGGTGGGATCTTCAATGTTGGCAAAAAGACGAGAGAGGGTTGATTTTCCGCCGCCATTTTTGCCCACGATCCCTATACGGTCTCCCCTCTGTATTTCCAGATTAACCCCCGAGAATACAACATTGCCGTCATATGCTTTTGAGACCCCCTTCATCTGCAGAACTTTTGTTCCACTCCTGGGAACATCCGGAGGCTTGATGATCATGCGCTTGGGACTTTTGTAGATGGCAACAGCATCAAGTTTTTCAAGCATTTTTTCTCTGCTTCTAACCTGAAAACGCTTACTTTCAGTGGCTTTGAACTTCCTTACGAAACGCTCAAGTTTTTCCCGCTCGTCATCAACTTTTCTTGCCTGTTTCTTCAGCAGAGCAGCATTAACCAGTTTCTCTTTCACATAGAAAGAGTAGTTGCCCCCCCAGGCTTTCATTTCTCCGAATTCAATCTCAACAACCTTGTTGGTTACTCTGTCCAGAAAGGAAGGGTCATGAGAAATGATCCAGGCAGCACCTTTGAACCGTCTTAGAAATTCCTCCAGCCACAGTCTTGCATCCAGATCAAGATGATTGGTTGGTTCATCCAGTAGAATTAGATCAGGATTGTTAAGAAGAATAGCACCAAGCATTGCCCTCATCTTCCATCCACCGGAGAAGGCATCCAGATCTTTTTCAAGGTCTTCCTTTGAAAAACCAAGACCGAACAGTACAGCCTGAGCTCGGGACTGCAGATTGTAAGCCTCTGCTGCATGAATCCTGTCTTGTACCTGAACCAGTTCGGCCAGTACGGATACGCTACCGGTACCCTCACTCTCAAGAATAGAGTGAAGTTCTTTCTCCCGCGAAAGAGCATCTGCTCCATCACCTGAACCTGCACATACCGCTTCAAGCAACACGCCACCTGGAAACTCACTGATCTGCTGGGGCAGATAACCAATTCTGAGATTACCGGCTTTTTTCACTCTACCTGAAGAATGCTCAAGGTCCCCTGAAAGAATTCGCAGAAGAGATGTTTTTCCTGCACCGTTAATTCCAACAAGAGCAACCCTGTCACCGGCATTTATGTTAAAAGATATGTTGGAAAATATTTCGTCTGAGCCAAATTCCAGACCAAGACCATTGACTGAAAGCAGCATTAGCTTGTTACCTCCAAGGTTATTTCCATTGGCTTGAAGTGCAGGTAATCGGCGGATGCAATGCGGTATTGCACTCCTTTGTATACCATGTTTACTTTTTCAGGCCAGTTGCCGTGAAGGTGGCCATAAATACAAAGGTTGACTCCCGCATCTGCAAGATACTCTGCAAATTCACTGGGCTTTCCATCGGTCACCGGGGGGAAGTGCATCATGTACACCAGTTTCTGCTCAGGTGTTTTCAATAAGAGCGCTTTCTCAAGGGAAATCTTCATTCTTCCCAGCTCTCTATGATAAAGTCTGGTGTCTTCCGAAGGTTTAAAACCTTCCCACAAAGGGGTATTCCATCCTTTGCTTGCAGCCAGAATGAACTCTCCGCAATCTACTGCATTTCTCTGCAGTACGGTTATGGAAGATCCAACAAAAGCTGCAACCTTTCTGTGGGAGCCCCACCAGTAATCATGGTTGCCCCTGCTGATGTACTTTTTACCTGGAAGAGAATCAAGAAAATCAAGATCAGGCTTCGCCTGCTCAAAGTTAATTCCCCAGGAAATGTCTCCGGGAATAAGAACCATATCAACTTCATCAACTGTATTCCGCCAATTCTTTTCTATTTTTTTCCAATGATCCTTCCACAGGTTTCCAAAGACCTCCATGGGTTTTTCCACAGCAAAACCCAAGTGAAGATCTGCAAGTGTGAAAACTCTCATAAAATCCACCTTTCAATTGCAATTGCCACTGCATTGTTCTGGTTGGAAGGAACAATCTCAAATTCATTCAGCAGAGCATCAGGGGCATTACTCGCAATAAAGGATCTTTCTGCCCAACGCAACATCTGGATATCATTCCAGTCATTGCCAACTGCGGCACTGAGCTCCTCCGGTATCCCTTGCTCTTTCCTGAT
>JAOZLN010000070.1:6606-9494 GCA_029934845.1 Candidatus Sabulitectum sp. | reverse complement strand
TTTGCACACGGGTGCAGAGTAGAGAAAAAGCCCTGTCCACTGGATATTCTTCCCGCGCCACCGCAACTAACACATGTTTCTCGGCCGGAACCACCCACTCCACCACACGCACGGCATACCACAGGCAGCTGAAGAACACGATGAACGGTCCCTCCCCTTGCAGCAGTAACAAACGGTATTTCTATACTTACCCGGGATGATTCACGGGAAGCACGTCTTCCTCCTCCGAAAGAACCGCCACCACCGCCTCCACCGAACATTGACCTGAGAATATCACTCAAGTCACCAAAACCCTCGCCGCCACTGCCACTGCCGGAGAACGGATCATGACCCCTCTGGCGCATCAGATCATACTGCTCACGCTTCTCGGGATTCCCCAGAATATCGTAAGCATCAGAGATCCTCTTAAATCTCTCTTCTGCAGCAGAGTCATCCGGATTGGCATCAGGATGGTTCTTCTTCGCCAGATCCCTGTATGCTTTTCTCAGCTCATCAGGAGACGACTTTTCAGCTACTCCAAGAATTTCGTACAGATCTTTTGTCAACTGATATCAACCCCATCCCTGGGGGAGACCTTGCCAACTTTCACTCTTGCCGGTCGCAAAAGATTCTGTCCGAAATAGTATCCCTTCTGGAATACCTCCAGAACGATGTCTGTCTCTCCTTCATCTATTGACTCTGCAACCATTGCCTCGTGTATGTTGGGATCAAACGGATCCCCCGGCTCTATTGGAATTTCTTCAAGGCCTTCCTTTTTCAATACTCTTTGAAGCTGCTCGTAGGTCTGCAGAATCCCGTCAACGATCTCCTTGTCAGAATGATCTCCCTCACATGTAACCTTAGCCCGATCAAAATTATCCAGTACTGTAAGAAGTTCTTCTACCAGTTTCTTTCTTCCCTGATCGATCAATCTGTTGAAATCCCGAGCCTGGCGTTTCCGGTAGTTATCAAATTCAGCAGCTAGCCTCTGAAACTTATCCAGAAGGTCATCCCGCTCTTTTTCAAGAGATACAAATTTATCATCCTGTACATCCGATTCCGCTTCTTCGTCCAGGCGAACCGGATCATCCAACTCTTCCACAGATGGGGAAGGAGGGGGCTTTGTGCCCCGCCTTCCCTCTTTTTTTCTATTTCTTCTCGGGTCACCCATCAGTCATCCACCACTACAAAATCAGCATCTACTGCGTCATAGCCTCCTTCGGCGTATGCATCATGCTGCTCACCCGGTTCGCCCTGCTGGGCCTGTTCTGCGTTCTGAGTGTGAAATCTGGCTCCTATTTCCTGCCAGATCTTTTCAAGCTCTTCAACCTGAGAGGCAATCTTTGCATCGTCTTCACCCTCAAGGGTTTTTCTTGTTTCAGAAACAGCTTCTTCAAGACTGGCCTTGTCTGCAGCATCAAGTTTCTCACCCATCTCTTCGATCTGTTTTTCCACCTGATATGCAAGGTTCTCGGCTTTGTTCCTCATGTCAACTGCTGCTCTGCGTTTTTCATCTTCGTCAGAATGAGCTTCTGCATCTTTGACCATTTGATCAATATCTTTTTCGGAAAGTCCGCTGGACGCTTCAATTCTGATCTTCTGTTCTTTCCCTGTTGACTTGTCCCTTGCAGAAACATGTACAATACCGTTGGCATCTATATCAAACTCGACTTCGATCTGAGGAAGACCTCGCGGGGCTGGCGGAATTCCTTCAAGGGTGAAACGCCCGAGAGTTCTGTTATCTCCCGCCATCTTTCTCTCGCCCTGAAGAACATGGATCTCGACGCTGGTCTGATTGTCTGCAGCAGTACTGAATACCTGACTCTTCTTTGTGGGAATAGTCGAGTTTCTGTCAATGATAGATGTGAAGACTGAACCAAGAGTTTCAATGCCAAGAGTAAGAGGTGTTACATCAAGAAGAAGAACATCTTTTACATCTCCACTAAGAACTCCTGCCTGAATAGCAGCACCCACGGCCACTACTTCGTCAGGGTTCACGCCCTTGTGGGGTTCACGCTTGAATATCTCTGTAACCTTCTGCTGAACCAGAGGCATTCTGGTCATACCACCAACAAGAATTACCTCGCCGATGTCAGAGGGTGCAACCCCCGCATCCTTGAGAGCCTGAAGACATGGCTTAACAGTCTGTTCAACAAGTGCCGCTGAAAGCTGTTCATATTTTGCCCTTGAAAGGGTCAGGCTCAGGTGCTTCGGACCTGCTGCATCTGCTGTAACGAACGGCAGGCTTATGTCTGTACTCTTTGTGGTTGAAAGCTCACACTTTGCTTTCTCTGCCGCTTCTTTAAGCCTCTGAATTGCCATCTGGTCTTTGGAAAGATCAATTCCCTGATCTTTTTTGAACTCACTGACCATCCAGTCAATTATTACCTGATCGAAATCGTCGCCACCGAGGTGAGTATTGCCATTTGTAGACTTCACCTCAAATACTCCATCACCAATTTCAAGAATTGAAACATCAAAGGTACCACCACCAAGATCATAAACGGCAATGGTCGAATTCCCTTTTTGCTTGTCCATACCGTATGCCAGTGCAGCTGCCGTAGGTTCATTGACTATGCGAAGAACTTCAAGGCCGGCAATCCTGCCTGCATCCTTGGTAGCCTGCCTCTGGCTGTCATTGAAATAGGCTGGTACTGTTATAACCGCCTGTGTTACTTTCTCTCCAAGGTAGTCCTCTGCAGTCTGCTTCATTTTCTGAAGAATCATAGCACTGATCTCGGCAGGAGAGTACTTCTTTCCGAAAACCTCTACCCATGCATCATTGCTCTTGCCCTCAATTATTTTGAAAGGCACTCTCTTCATCTCTTTTGCAGTCTCATCCATATGCATTCCCATAAACCGCTTGATGGAGAAGATTGTATTGCCGGGATTGGCCACTGCCTGCCTTC
>JAOZLN010000070.1:0-6596 GCA_029934845.1 Candidatus Sabulitectum sp. | reverse complement strand
GCCATTCTCATTAAAGGCAACCACCGATGGTGTCGTGCGGGTTCCTTCCGCGTTTGGAATAACAACAGGCTCGCCACCCTCCATAACCGCAACACATGAGTTCGTTGTACCCAAATCGATTCCTATTACTTTACTCATCTTCTTGTTCCTCCTTTGTAGTATTTATATTTATATCTATTCGTATAATCCAGTTTATACCGCAACAGCAATCTCTGCTTTCATGCTCACTTAAAGCAATTGTCATGCCATTTGCCTGTTTCAACCCATCATCATGGACTGCAACATATTACATACTATCCTATTCTTTAAGCACGCATCACCACCGTACAATGGTGCAAATGTGACACACGCAGACGCTGTTGTATATTAGGGGTCACGCAAAACAGGGGAGTGTATGGCCAGCGATAAAATTACGGTAAGGGGAGCTCGGGAACACAATCTTAATGAAGTGTCCGTGGAGTTCCCGAAAGAAACTCTGGTTGTCTGTGCAGGTGTTTCAGGTTCAGGCAAGAGTTCTTTTGCATTTGATACTTTATATGCTGAGGGACAAAGAAGGTACATTGAATCACTATCTTCATATGCCCGTCAGTTTCTCGGACAGATGGATAAACCAGATTTTGATTCTATAGACGGGCTCTCGCCTGCGATCTCAATTGAACAGAAAACGGTAAGCCACAACCCAAGGTCAACCGTTGGAACAGTAACCGAGATAGCGGATTATCTCCGGGTTCTTTATGCAAGAGCCGGTGTACCACACTGCCCTGAATGCGGCAGGAAAGTAACCACACAAACATCCCAGCAAATGACTGACGCCATAATGGAAATGAAACAGGAAACCAGAATAATGATAGCCGCTCCGATACTGACCAATCGCAAAGGCTCCCACGAAGATCTGCTCTCAGACATAAGGGAGAAGGGATTTGTAAGAGTTATTCTTAACGACAAACTCACGGATCTTGACCAGATCAAAGAGCTTGATAAAAAGAAGCGCAATTCAATATCTGTGGTTGTGGACAGGATCATTCTAAAACCCGGCATTGAAAGCAGGCTTAATGATTCTGTGGAAACTGCCTCAAAACTGGGTGATGGTGTAATTTCTGTTATTGATGCAGACACTGATCACAAAATCATGATGAGCGAACACAATGCCTGCCTCCACTGCGGCATAAGTCTTCCTGAACTCTCTCCTCAGCTTTTCAGTTTCAACAATCCGCTGGGCATGTGTCCCAGATGCTCTGGATTGGGATACATACTTAAAGTTGATCCCGACCTGATCGTTCCCAAGCCTGCAATGACAATACAGTCCGGGGCTATAGTTCCATGGGGAATTCCACAGGGATGGGTTGCTGCTTCTCTTCGAACAATGTGCCAGGAACTGAATTTCAACCTGCATACTCCATGGGTTCAACTACCCGACGAAGTAAAGCAAATGATTCTTTACGGTTCCGGAAAAAAAGAACTCAATGTGAGCTGGAGAACAAATCACTCATCCGGTAACTGGAGCGGTCCATTCGAGGGAATTGTCCACCGGATTGAAAGACTCTACCACCAGACAGGCAGTGAGGACATGCGCAAGTACTACGAAAAGTTCTTCCGCAAATACACCTGTGACGACTGCGGCGGTTCAAGGATCAGATCCGAAGCACGCGCAGTGCTTATTGGCAACAAAGGTATTAATGAAATATCAGACAGTACAGTCGGTGACACTCTTTCGTTCTTTAACAAAATAGAGCTTACAAGTTATCAAAAATCAATCGCCGAAAGACTGTTGAAAGAGATCATTGCCAGACTTACCTTCCTTGTCGATGTTGGTCTCCACTACCTGACCTTGAATAGATCGGCACCATCTCTCTCAGGCGGAGAGGCTCAAAGAATAAGGCTTGCCAGTCAGATAGGCAGCGGTCTTACCGGTGTTCTCTACGTTCTGGATGAACCCACAGTAGGACTTCACCCCAGAGACAATGCAAGGCTTATTAAAACCCTTGAGCATCTCCGGGACATTGGGAATACTGTAATAGTAGTGGAACACGATACCGACACTCTTCTTAAGGCTGATCACATAATAGACTTTGGACCTGGGGCCGGCTCCTACGGAGGTGAAGTCGTGGCACAGGGAACTCCTGCCGAGATCATGGCACACCCCGACTCTATCACAGGAGCTTACCTTTCCGGAAGGAAAACCATTGTCCGGCTGGGTGAACCCAGAACAAAGAAAACTCCTGTTCTTTCCCTTAACGGGGCATCTCTTCACAATCTGAAATCTGTCGATTTTAAGATTCCTCTGGGCAGATTGATCTCAGTTACAGGCGTTTCCGGTTCCGGAAAGAGTTCTCTCGTGGGCCAAACCCTGTATCCTGCTGTTTCCCGCCTTATAGGCGGTGCTTCCAGCATGAAGCCGGGCCCGTACGACTCTATTGATGGTATCAGGCACATCGATAAGATCATCAACATAACACAGGATCCAATTGGTCGTACACCAAGATCCAACCCGGCAACTTATACAAAGGTGTTCGACAGCATCAGAAATCTCTTTGCGGAAATGCCGGAATCAAGGATAAGAGGTTACAAACCAGGGCGATTCAGTTTCAACGTAAAAGGCGGTAGATGCGAAGACTGCAAAGGTGCAGGAGTTAAACGAATAGAGATGCACTTCCTGCCGGATGTCTTCATCGAATGCGAAACATGCCAGGGGCTCCGGTTCAACAAGGAAACTCTAAAGATAAAATTCAGAGAAAAGAACATATCCGAGATACTGAACATGACCATTGAAAAAGCTATGGTTCTCTTCGAGAGAATTCCCACAGTCTATTCTACTCTGAAAGTAATGGATGAGGTTGGTCTGGGCTACATCCAACTCGGGCAGCGTGCTCCTACCCTCTCAGGCGGAGAAGCCCAGAGAGTGAAGCTTGCAAAGGAACTAAGCAGACCTTCAACAAGCCACACATTGTACATCCTGGATGAACCTACCACCGGCCTTCACCCCCACGATGTAAGCAAACTTCTGAATGTTCTGGACAGACTGGTTTCAGCAGGCAACACTGTTGTTGTCATCGAGCACAATTCTGATGTCATCGCCAATTCAGACTGGGTTGTTGATATGGGCCCCGGCGGAGGAGACGGTGGAGGAGAGATCCTGATAACAGGTACTCCTGAGGACATAGCAAAATGCCAGCATTCCTACACCGGCCAGCACCTTAAGGAACAGGGACGCTGGGTAAACTTATCACAAAATAGAAAAGCCGCAGATCTGGAGTAATTGATTAGACTGTAGTTTCAGCCAAATATCCATTTAACAGCAATGAAGACATTTCATCTGCGTGGTCGTGTAGAATCCGAAAAATCCCCGGGCAATTGTTAACGCAAAACCTTGGCTGATTCTTATTTTATGAGCAATATCTGTAGAAATGGTTGATGGTCAGGAATGCTACTCGTATCAAGAATCAATCCGCAAGTGTACCCGGATCGTGGAAGCCCAGCCGGTGCTGTCGTACCTGAGACCTCCGTCGTAAAATCTCTGGTCGAGGGGACCGGGGGCAAAGTGGAAGTAGCGGCTCCTGCTTCGACTACTGTAGTAACGGCTTCTCTGAGCTCATCCCATGTGTAGTCGAGATATTCCGGATACCAGATGTTTCCGATCAGGGGGTGCACATCCACAGGAATTCCGTTCACCTTGACCTCAGGCTTTTCCATCGGATCGCTAACCTGCCACAGGAGCAGACCCGGTCCTGATGTAACGGTTCTGACTGTGATCGGGAAGTACATCACTACTGTGTCTCGCTGCTCAACTTCTTTTTACTGACAATATTGCTGCTATACGCATCCCCATCCATTGCAGACGAATCCCATTTCTATCTGGAGGAATGGAAGAGCGGGAAAGGCGGTCCCAATGTTATTAGCATTCAGGATTTTCCTGCGGAACTGCTGCCTGAAGGATTGTACAGTCTTGACCTTCTTGTTGCAGGTGAACCTGCGGAAGACCTGAACTCACATTGATCGGGTACGGAAAAGATACCCTGTATCTTGGCTTAACTTCGTTCGACATGTTCATGAATCCTGTGAAGACCTTTTCCCGGTTCGATGAAGAGGAAGATCTTGTAGTAGTGGCCTCGACATATCCTTTCAGCATGGTGACTAACACCGTATTCTACAAATGGAATCCGGAAACCCTGATACTTGCTGCTGTTGATTCCACATATGAAGATTCTTCAGGTGATCAACTGTTGCTTGTAGATTCTCTCCTCGAAACAGGAGAAATCAAACTGAAGAGAAATTGCATCTAACACTGTTGTTGTGATCGAGCACGCTTCCAATACTCTGTGCATCCTCACGAAGCAGCGAAGCTCCTCCATCCGAGGTGACATACCTGCCGTCAAACTTACTAATAACTTTTTGCGATCGGGCCCTTGAAATTCGAGCTCAGTTGACCATTATTGGAGCAACACTGTGTATTCATTTCGGCTGTTTCTATTTTGTGCTATATTGTTGGCTAGCATTGTAATATAATACTATATGGTGCAGCTTTTACAATACTGTCTGCGAGAAATGCATGTTGATCGTGTCATTCATTTTCCAGGACTGCTCGATTGGAGATAGAGCCTGATACAGGGTCGATCGTGCACAGATAACGCTCATCATTCTCGCGAATGATAATGTATGTTCCCTGCTCATCACTTTCGAGGTATCTACTGTTATAGTAGAAAGCCTTCAGCGAACCATCATCAGCATCGATCACTGCCACTTCCTCCTGGTTTGCAGTGGCAAAGACCAGGTTCTCGGATATATGTCTTGCTTCCGAATAGCTGCTGCCCTGCCAGCCCCGAATATTTTCGTTCCTCCAGATCATCTCGCCTGTAAATGGATCCACGCAGAAGATCGGAGTCTGAATGGAACCCACCAGAAGTCTCCCGCAACCCAGAAAGAGGTGAGAAAGGGTAAGTGGAAAATCACTGTTTTCCCTTTCCACGGGCAGTTCCCATACCGTATAGCCTGCGAGTGCATCCAGTTTTACCACATCACATGCTGTCACGGTATATATATTTCCGCTGTTCAGAATGAAGGGTGCATGAATAAATGAACCGCACTCCCATAAAAACAGTTCCTCTCCAGAAGCTGCGTCCAGGCAGAGTATCCCCAGATAGCTGATCAGGGCGTAAATCCTGCCATCACTGTACTGGATCTGGTAAGGAACATTCGAATAGAGATTGTCATCACTGTCAGTTTCATAAAACCACAGCTCATCAGATGTTTCCGTTTCAATCGCCAGGATTCCGCTGCGTCTTGTGCTTTCCTCTTCGTACTCAACTGCTGCGAACGCAGTCCCTTCGTTACAGACGAGGTACTCTATCTCATCCGCTCCGGGAAGACCCATATCTCCTGTCTGCCAAGCGGATGACAAAAAGCAGAATCCGATTGCCGGTAATATGAAGCAAGTCATCTGAATACCTGTGTCCATTGTACAGCAGGCTCGATTTGAGCTGCCGATACCGAACTCAGCAGTGCCAGTAGAAAAAGTAAGAGCATTCTTTTCTTTTGCATCATAACCTGCCTTTCAACTGGATTGCTGTCTAGTATTGCAGATAAGGAATAACCAGCATACTCTAAGCAGTAGGAGTCAGCGTACCATTCAGGTACTTGTGAACAAGACTTGAAATAAGAGTCTGATATGGAATACCTTCTTCAATAGCCCTTATCTGAATTTGATAATAATCCTTTTGAGTAAGACGAAGATTGATGCGTTTATCCTTTTTTAAGGTATTTCGTGCAGCTGCAACAGCCTTCTCTTTTTCTTCTTCTAAATTGCTGACAGGCTGCCATTCGTCCCGCTCAATTGACTCCATCAATTCTTTCTCTTCCTGATCAATTGGCTTAAATACCTTATCACCTTTTTTCATCGTTCCTCCTTGATCCATACAGCCTGGTGTACTTACGACCTGGGAATGCGGTCTTGAGGAATATCTCTTCCTCGCTTTCCACAAATGGCACCAGAACAGCATAGTTACCAATCTCAAGAACATACATTTTTTGATCTGATCGCCCCGGGTTCTCTTCAATTCCGTTTATCTGGCCGGACTCAATCAAATATGCAATTTCCTCGAAGGAAATCCCTCGCTTAACCTTCAATATCTTGCTTTTTTCGGTGTTCCAATTTATGCATTTCATGCAACATTGATATGCTGTCGTCTGCCTTTTGTCAACTGCGTTGACGGCTAACCGATAACCTGGGACGGTCTCAAGGTCAGATCATGGGGAATATCATCCGGGGCAGGAATAAGGTTGATATCCCGCTGCAGGAGAGAATAAGCATAAGCTGCCCGGGACATGGCATATGGTGCCGCTGCAAGAATGAGGCCGGCACGGGAAGAGTAAAGACATTCAGAGAGAAATTGTGCCAGAGCGTTGATATCGGTGTGGTTCCTGAAGCAGTCTACATGGAAATGAGTTGCTTTTCCGGAAAGTATGTCTTCGCTGAAGGTGGTCATTTTCGCACCGGCATCACCAACCAGAATTGATGTACGAACAATGCAGGCATTGGGGTTGCTTTTCTGTACAGCAATGTCACCCAGAAGCTTGGTCCATCCGTAAAGCGATCGGGGAAA
>JAOZLN010000069.1 GCA_029934845.1 Candidatus Sabulitectum sp. | reverse complement strand
ACTCTCTTAAAACACCATTGGGCTTCAGCAACATTACAACCATAACAAACTACATACACTTTCTGGAGGAGTCGTATCTGCTGTTTGAGCTATTCTCTTTTGACTACAGCGTAAAAAAACAGCGGCTATCTCCTAAGAAGATTTATGCGATTGATAACAGACTGAGGAATGTAGTCTCCTTTTCTTTCTCTAAAGAGTACGGAAACAATCTTGAGAATCTCATCTTTCTTGAGTTGAAAAGGAGAGGGCTGGATATCTATTTTTTTCGAAAAAAAGGAGAATGTGATTTTGTTGTTCTTGATCGAGGTGCAGTAACTGAACTGATCCAGGTTACATATTATTTAAGCCATGAGAACAGGCAGAGAGAAGTTGCCGGTGTTGTGGAAGCGATGAACAAGCTGAATTGTGAAACTGGTTTAATCATTACCGTGAATCAGGATGAGACTATCTGCTATGAAGAAAAAGAGATAACTGTGATTTCTGCGTGGAGATGGTTGCTGGAGATAGATCAAGAGTGAATCTGCGTCCTGCTTCTTGATTGACAATTCCCTGGGAATGCCTCATTGTAATTAATGGTGTGTGAGTACTTCATTCTCTTCTTCCTTAGTTTGAAGGATGTGAGTTATGAAATGGTTTTCAATTCCTTCCTTCTTTGTGCTTCTGTGCTCCGGGTTGCTTTTGGGGCAGCCCTCTTCTCCCCCATCATCATCTTCTTCCTCCTCTTCTTTTGACTTTGTTATACGGATGGGACAGGGCGGGTTCACTGATGACAGATCACCTGTTGGTAAACTGGGCGGAGGGCAGGTGAATCTGGATGTGTACCCTCGTGCATGGCCGGTTGGTTTATCAATCTTTACCGAATACTACACCAATAGTGCTTCACCTTCACATTCCTACGAGATCGCAGATCTGATTGCTCTGAATCTGCTTTACAGGGGGCGGCTTTTCGGTGTTGATCGTTTACACTACTTCCTTGGAGGTGGCGCGGGGTGGCTGGCGGTGCCAGAGGGAGAGGATTCCCCGGATGAATACATCTCTACAGATGCCTACAATCTGGAGGCCGGTGTTAATGTACTGGCGTTCTGGAAGATCGGGTTCTACGGCATCGGCAAGTATCTGCATGCACACAGGGTTATGAATAATGTTGCGGTGATTGATTTTGATGAGGCTATAGTTATGGTGGGAATCACCTTTAACTTCAGCCTGTAGTGGTTTCGTTGACTTAGTCCCAGGCTCCGGCATTGTCAGTTAGTGTTGCTCTTCTTTCAAGGGGTGAAAATGTATTCCATTCTGAGTGTTCTTGTTTTGCTCTTTACCGTTCTTCCTGCTTTTGCTGCGGGACCTGAGTATCTGGTTTCTTCCCGGAATGAGTTTCTGGATGCAATCGGACCTGACCGTACCATCGTGATTGATGCGGGAGAGATCATTCTGGTGGAGATACCTCCTTCAAGTGATAATGAATCTGCACTGTTTCCATCCGGGCATATGAATCCTTATGTAAGTTTTAACACGGAGCATGATGGAGTTACTGTTGTGGTGTCTGGTGTTTCGAACATGACTATTCGAGGCAGTGGCGTACTTTCCAGCTCTCTGCTGACTGAGCCCCGGTACACTTTTGTGATAGAGTTTGTTGATTGCTATGATCTTCTTATCAGTAATTTGATTGCCGGTCATACTTCCGGCGGATTCTGCAGGAACGGAGTGTTCGGGTTCTCTAACTGCTGCGATATTGTTATTTCAGACTGCGATCTGTTTGGCTGCGGTACTGTGGGTCTTGAGCTCCGGGATACTTCAAGGTTTCGTTTAACAAATTCCATCATCCGCGACTGTGCTTATGGTATTATGGAATTCATTAACTCTCACGATCTGGTGTTCGAGAATTCTGTATTCAGAGATAATGGAGAGTACTTTGGTGTTGAATTAAGGGAATGCGGCGGGATTGAGTTTAACAGCTGCAGTTTTGAACACAGTGTTCCATATGAAAATCTACCTCTGTTCCCACCGGATTGCATAGAGGAAATTACCTTTTCTGATTGTACTGTTCGCGATTACTACTGTGAAGAAGTTGAAGGAATTACTCTGCTTCCCTGAGTCTATGAAAGCGTGTGAACTTGCCTGAAATTGCCTTTTCTTTCAGCGTCGTGTGTTGTGGCGAACTACAACACAAAATCCAGATAGTTTTTCCTGTTCACAACAGAGAAAGAGCTGTTCTTGTAGGAATTTGCCCATTCTCCTGGAGCTTTGGGCACTTTCCTCTCTGAGTATTTGCACTCAAACCCTGAAAACGCCCCATCACACTCTTCTACGAAATCAACTTCCTGGCCGCTGTATGTTCGCCAGAAATAGTGGTTGCCATAGTACTCTTCATAGGCATGTTTTTTGATTCGCTCGATAAAACAGAAATTTTCAAACAACGCTCCCCGATCATCTCTGTTATCAAAAGAATTGAACTGTGAGATCAAAGCATTTCGTATACCTACATCAAGAAAATAGTACTTTCGTTTGGATGTGATCTCTTTCCGCAGATTCCTGCTGAACCCTCCCAGAGAACGTATGACAAAGCTCTTCTCAAGCAGGTCAAGATAGCGAGCTACCGTTTTTACATCTACTCCAACCTTGTTGCTCAATTCATTAAGAGAGACTTCATTCCCTATTTGGAACGCAAGCGATTTTAGAAGGTGTATCAGTATCCCGGGCGACTTAATTTTCTCATGCTGAAAAAGATCTTTTAACAGATAAGAGTCCACCAGCTCGTTGAGCACTCGAATCTTCCTGGCTCTGCCTTGAGCGGTAACAACCTCTGGATATGAACCAAACAGTAAGAACTCATCCAATCTCTCCTTCAATTCAAATCGATTGCTCCCTTTCAACAATTCTTGTTGGGAAAGCGGATAGAGAACTTTTGTTATCTTCCGACCGGTTAAAGGTTCTCCTACTTTTTGGGAACGATTGAAGGAAGACGATCCGGTTGCAATCAGTTTTATTTTGGGTCGATGGTCCACAATAATTTTTAATGCCTGGCCGATACCCTCGATCTCCTGCGCTTCATCAATGGCAATAAGATCATAACCGGCAGCGTATTCCAGTATCTCGTCAAAATCACCTGAGCTGAGAAGAGTGCGAATTCTCAGATTATCACCGGTGTCCAGCCGATACTTCAATGTGGTTGTTTTAAGAAATGCTTCAAGTAATGTACTCTTCCCAACCTGGCATGCTCCATATATGATGAGCACCTTTCCATCTTCAAGCATAGAACCGAGATCGTGATATTTTCTTTCAATCATTCTATTATCCGTTCTGCTCGAGTAGTTGTTAATATATCAATATCCCATAGATTAGTCATAATTTATGGAGTCTTCCTCCCAATATTAACTGAAATTTATGGAGTCACACTCCTTGTTTCCTGAAGAACACATTTTCTGAATACTTAGATTTAGAGCAGACAGAAGCCTATTCTTCTTGCATTTGGGTGTTTTGACTACTCTTTGTCTCTGTTAAATATTGAACCTGATGTATTTGTGTTTTCTGTGAGCTGTGTATTGGTCTATTACAATAGTCCGCTGTACAGGTTCAACTGTCACACGCAGAGAGTTTGCCTATTATGAGAACTTTTGTACTCAGTATTACTTTGCTGGTTTATTCTTTCCTCAGAGTGTTTCTGCCCAGCCTCCCGGAACGGAATGGACGCAAACAATTGGTGGACCCTATATTGAAGGAGGCACGTCTGTTATACAGACCTCTAACGGTGACTTTGTAGTTGTTGGAATGAGAAATTCTCCAGGTGCTGACAGCATTGATGTTTACCTGATCAAACTGGAAACTGACACTGGTATAGAAGAAGCTCACGGGGGAAACCCTCTGCTTGCACTGGAAACCGCCGTTCCAAACCTGTTTTCCTCCACTTTTACCATTACATACAGCATACCTGAACAGTCCAGCGTCAAGCTGGCTGGTTTTGACCTGTCGGGAAGGCTTGTTGAAAAGCTGGTGAATGGGCAGCGATCAGGGGGAACGCACACTGTGACATGGAGCCCCGCACTGGAAATGCCCAGCGGATACTACATTATCAAGCTCGATGCCTGTGGTTTCAACGAAACAGTGAGATGTTTGAGATTAAATTAGAAAGGCAGACATTTTTCATTTTCACGCTTTTGGCAACAATAGCGTTAATCACAAAAGCACATGGCGATTTTTCACGTTATTGAAGTCAATACAGTAAATAGTTACGCTGTTTGGTTTGTTTTACGTTTATCTATTTTGTTTCAGCAAAAAGCACTGTAGTTAAGATCAGTTGCAAATACTACCTGTTGATCATGCGGAACTCATACTGCTCTGTATCAAAAAGTCTCTGCTTAAATGGAATCACGATCGAACCTCTGGCCTTGTATTATCGGTAGTAGCAATATTGCCAGTAGCAAAGTTACTACTGCTATAATCTTGACAGCGCAGGCGAGCAGGAACCGGAGAAAACGCCTGCCCGACTCAGAAAAGTGACCGTGTCAGCCAAGTACCTGTATTCTGATCTGCCTGTTCCGAGGGCGGTTGTCATGATCGATAACCACAATCTGCTGCCATGTTCCAGTGAGCAGTTTACCGTGTTCGATGGGAATGGTGATACCGGGGCCCATCAGTGTGGCTCTCATGTGAGAGAACCCGTTGTCATCTCCCCATGTTTCCGAATGTCTTGATTTGATCGTTTCCGGCACAAGGGTGTTAAGGAGTTCCTGCATGTCCAGCACCAGAGCAGGTTCAAATTCGATAGTGGTGATTGAAGCAGTGGAGCCGATTGCAGTAATCGACACTATACCGTTTCTTATCTTCGACTGTGTTACTGTTGTCTGAACCTGCTCTGTAATGTTCACAATATCAGAAAAGCCCTCTGTAGGCACGGTTATTGTCTGACCTTTTGTCATGGGATTACCTCCTGTTAGATTATGATACCGAAGTATAAGAAATATGCTGTTCTGGAACTTCCAGAAGAGTTTGCTCTAAATCTGTACAGTGGATTACTAATTTGGGGATTCTATTCTTCTTTTTTTGAAAGGTGTGATTTTGAAAAAGCTTATTTTTTTGATTGTTATTCTGTTTACAGGTTTGATGTATGCTGAAAACCCGGAACAGTCTTTTGATAAACTTGTGGATGCCATGTATGCAGGTAGTGCCGAGGGCTTCAAAAGCTGTCTTTCTTCAGAATCTGTTGCATTTATAGATATGATGCTTATGGTGGTAAAGCTGAAACCTGAAGAAGCTGCAGTTGAGATATCCGGTGAACTGAATATGGAAGTTACCGCTGAAGATGTTATCGGATGGACTTCCACCGATCTGATAGGTACGGTTCTTGCATCTCCCAGATTTCTGGCTGAACTGCCACCAAGAGAAGATATAGTTGTTTCCGGCTACGAGATCAGCGGAGACAGCAGTGTTGTTTCTTTCAACCTTGCAGATCTGCCTCAACCTTTCGAAATTCTGATGATCAAAAGCGGCAGCAGCTGGAAGCTTGATCAGAGTGTGATACAGGCAGAGCTGTAGTTACCGTTCTTACCGAATGCCCTGGCTGACCCCGGGGCTTTTGCTTAATATCTGCTTGCAGAATTTTGAATCATGTATTGAGAGGAGTTTGCTTTGAAAGTGTTTCTTGTTACTATTCTTGTTGTTCTTACCGGGTCGGTTTTTGCCATGGATCCGGATCAGGCTTTTGATAACCTGATTGATGCCATGTATCAGGGGGATGCAGAAGTTTTGATGAGTTATCTGTCTACTGAATCCCTGGGTCTGATCGATTTTATACTTGTAACTTTGAAAATGGAGCCTGCAGAGAGCATTGCCGAAATGAATGAAGAATTGGATCTTGAAATAACGGTTGAAGAAATAGAGAGCTGGACTTCGTTTGATTTTGTTGAAGTATTTATAACAGTCCAGCCGTTTGTTGATGGATTGCCTCCCAGAGAAAACCTGCTTTCCTCCGGTTTTGAACTGCATGGAGACAGCAGTATGGTGTTTGTAGGTGAAGACTCTTTGAATCTCAGGCGAATACTCATGGTGAAAGAGGAAGGCGACTGGAAACTGGATCAAAGGGCTATCGGCTCTTTCATGATGTAACTTTTCCCTGCCTGAGTAGAATACAGCCTGTGCCTACTCTGTTTTGTTTGACTTAAAGTTTACTCTGAAACTACTCTGGTCAACTCTGTAAGAGAGATCTTCCCCTGCCTTGCAAAGTCCAGGCCATGGTCAAGAAGGGTGGGCATGCCGGCTTTTCTTGCTTCTCTGCTTAACTGGTGAGCTGGAAGTCCCCGGGAAATGAAATCTCTCAGATGATCAGTGACCAGGAGCATTTCAAAGAGTGCCACCTGGCCGATGAACCCGCGCCCCAGGCATTCGGTGCAACCCTCTGCCTCATAGAATGGACCTTCCGGAATATCTTCTACTCCCAGAAGTTTCAGCTGCCTTACATGAAAACTGGTCAATTCAATAATTTTTCTGCATGAAGGGCACAGCTGGCGGCACAACCTTTGCGATAACACTGCGTGAATGGCTGAAGAAAGCTGAACCGGGTCTACTCCCATCTGAGAAAGCCGGTTGAAAACACCTGAGGTGCTGTTTGCGTGTACAGTGGTTAACAGCAAGTGGCCTGTCATAGCGGCTCTGATAGCAATTGATGCTGTTTCTTCGTCTCTTATTTCGCCAAGCATAATTACGTCAGGGTCCTGTCTAAGAACAGATCTTAGAGCTGTGGGAAAAGTGAGCCCGGTTGCCTGTCCCACCTGGGTCTGCTGAAATCCCTCAAGATTAGTCTCGATGGGGTCTTCCAGGGTGACAATATTTACACTGTCTTTTCTCTGTGTCTGAATATTGAGAAGGCTGGAGAACATGGTGGTACTCTTCCCACTGCCAGTGGGTCCGGTTATCACGATCATTCCCTGGCTGCGATTAAGAAGAGCCTTGTAATCAAGCAGGATATTCTCCGGCATTCCAATGTTATCAAGATCCATTATTCTGGCGTTGACATTGGCCAGCCTCAGAGCGATCCGCTCACCGTTACTGGTGGGAAACACGGATACTCTGGCAGTAAATGCGGTATCTTCAAAATTCAACTGCCCATCCTGGGGCACTCCCTGTTTGAAAATGGAAAGTCCTGAAAGGATCTTGACCCTTCTCACCAGATGGGGATAAAGGCGCAGGGGTATTTTCCCCATGGGATAGAGATTTCCCTGAACCCTGAATACCACCTCAACCGTGTCAGCTCCAGGGCTTAAATGAATATCGCTTGCGGCCAGCGAGAAGCCCATACTGACAATTGTGTTCACTATTCCTACCACAGAACCTCTGGAAGACTCGATTATTCTTTCAAGCTCCGATTGAAGCCGGGAAATTCCGGCAATGCTTCCCGCTTTGTACATGAAAAGGTCACCGCTTTTTATCACCGCAGTGTTCTCTGGAACTTTCTCAAAATGAAACCACAGGGTTCTTACAAGCGCCACAAGAACAGCGTTGATAAGCAGAACGATCAGACCCCGAAAGAGCAGAGACAAAAACGTAGAACCTATTCTCAGGCTACTTTCCAGTTCTCTGAGTGCTTCCCCGGAAAAAGATGCTTTTGAAATGATCAGCATAATAAGAATTGAAATGATAATAGAGACTATTTTGACATAAGCAAAGATTTTTCTTGTGAGCTTGGGCAGTGTAAAAGTCATTCCCATCGCTTTTCAACCTCCATTTTACAATTTAGCTAACAATAGCACTGCTGCCACGCAAGAACAAGCTGTTTCACTGACAAAGTCGTTTCCGGCTTCAAGCATATGTGAAGAATGAACAGTTCGCAAATTCTTTTTTCACCCGCTCTCCACATTCCAACTGCTCATTTCCCCAACCGATTCAAACTGGAACCGGTTGGAATGCCAGGAGCCTGACCGAAAATGCAAAGTCGAATCTCTACTCTTTTCGCTGTTCGCTATTGGCATTGATCTCGTATATTTGCAGATACTATCACATTTTAGCATACTTAGCTTACTTATCTTCCACTCCTCTTTACTTGAAAGGCTGGTTTCTGTGAGTAGACTGATGCTTATGCTGGTTGCTGCTTGTGTTTCTTCTGTGATTGCAGGGGAACCTCTGGTAACGGTGCTTGATAACGGGCTTACTGTAATTACACAGGAACTGCACTACGCACCTGTTGTAGCGTCTGTAATAACCTATGGTGCCGGCTCCAGAAATGAGTCAGGTGCCAACCTGGGAATAAGTCACTTCTGCGAACACATGATGTTCAAAGGAACTGCGGAAATGCCATATGGCCGGTTCTGGCAGATAGTACAGAGGGACGGCGGGTTCAGCAATGCCATGGAAGGCAAGGATGCTACCTACTACTACCTGATGCTGCCATCCAGCAGGGTTGAAGATGCTTTGATGATAGAGAGCGACAGGATGGTTAACTGTCTGATGGATTCAGCTGAAATTATCTCTGAAAGAAATGTGGTTCATGAAGAAAGGCGGATGAACAACATAGACAGTGCTGACGGCGCATTGCTGGAAGCTCTTTATGGTCTGGCCTTTACCGAACACCCCTACGGAAAACCTGTACTGGGCTATGGTGAGAACATCCTGGGATACAATCATAGGATGGTAAGAGATTTCTACGAGACTTACTACTGCCCTTCCAATGCAGTGCTTACTATTGTGGGAGATTTCGATACCGCAGAGCTGCATGCAATGGTGGAAGATTACTTCGGAGACATCCCCGCCGGAAGTGTTCCGGCTGAATTTGTTGCAGCTGAGCCTCGGCAGACTGAGCCGGGATATGTAGAGATAGAGCACGCTTCAAACCTGAAGAGGTTTGCCATGGCGTTCCACTCTACATCTGGAACCAGCCCCATGAACCCCGCCATGACAATGATCGCGATATACCTTTCCAGTGGGCGATCCGGCAGGCTGAGCCAGCTGCTGATGGACACCGAGCTTGTTTACGGTGCATGGGCAATAAAAGACAACGATGTTGATCCCGGATTGTTCACCATCTACGTCACAATGAATCCAGCCGAAGAGGGCGGAGTAACAATTGATGATGTTTCTTCCATAATCTGGAGCGAGCTTGATGATCTTGCCGCCAATGGGATCTCTAAAGAGATTCTTGATGATTTGTGTAACAAACATCGTGCCCGGGAGATACTTAACAGCTCATATCCCCTGTCTCTTGCCACCGGCTACTGTCTGTCTTTCTCCAGGTTTGGCAACCCTCTCTACAGTGCCGAACAGATGGAGCTCATGGAACAACTCACCCCTGAGGATATAAGACAAGCTGCTTCCACATATCTTACAAGGGATGCTGTTAACCTTGCGGTGCTCATTCCTTCCGAAGATGGAGGAGCAGGTGGCATCAGCGGCCAGGATCTGCCCACAGGTGTTGCAGAACCTGCATCCATGAACTTCGATGGTCTTGATATTCCCGACGAGTTCCTGACTCCTCGAACCGGTTCAATTGCAGACGGCATAGTTGAATTTCAGCTTGATAACGGCCTGCAACTCCTTGTTCATGAAGACCATACATTTCCTGTTGA
>JAOZLN010000068.1:8764-9575 GCA_029934845.1 Candidatus Sabulitectum sp. | reverse complement strand
TTCCTGCGATCAGTGCGAAAAATACCGGGGACCGGAAAAATCCCAGAGATGCTTTCCAATCGGATCTCCCAGGTCTTTTTGATCCGAAATACGCCGCTAGAATGGGACCTAGAATAAATATTGGATAGCCAACACCTATCTCCGAAATAAGAACCGCCTCACTGAGAGCCTCTGGAGTATTGGGAAACATCTGGAGAACAATGGAATATCCCAGGAAGGTGGAAGAGCCAAATGCTGAACAGAATACAATGGCTCCTGTCTGAGCCTTGCTGAATTTCATGGCATAACTGATGAACCAGGCAAGAGCGATGAATAAGAGTTCAAGTCCCAGCATAGCAATTGCAGGCTCTAACTGATCCAGCTGAATGCTCTGCTTTGCAAGGCTGATAAATACAATGGCAGGCAGGAATACATCAGTTACAATTCTAGCCAGGGTCAGGGAATGTTCTTCTTTGAGAATGTCTTTTGCCTTCAGGATCATTGCGATCACATAGATCATCACAATAACAAGAATAGCATTCACCAGATCATGAAACTCATGCATAACTGCATCCTTTTCTTTTCAGACAGCTGTTCCTGTTCGCAGTTCCTTTGCAACAATGATAAAGGAGAAAGTCAATCGTATGCCAGGCGTGTTTTTTCGTCTGTTATCACATATCTGATAAGTTTCTGTGCATTCTCCGACTCCCATGTTCCCAGTTTCTGGTGGGTCAGGAAGTAATTCTGTGGTATGGGGTGGGTACCGGCAACGACTTCCATATCGTACTTTGCAGGGATAAAATCGGTGAACGCCTGAATTCTGGGACACGGT
>JAOZLN010000068.1:0-8754 GCA_029934845.1 Candidatus Sabulitectum sp. | reverse complement strand
CGGGTAACCAACGATCAAACCTGTTGCAAGGTGAATCACATCTGCCCCGTTTTTTCTCATCTCCTCAGGAGCGTACTCTACATTGCCGCCGGGGCAACCCCCGCAGGTGGTGAATCCCACCAGTTCGACTTCCTCATCTTTGTACAGAGAAAATGCTCCTTCACGGTTCTTCAATGAGCGAAAACACTTTCCACCGGCACAGGTATGGTAACGATCACATATAATTATTCCGATTTTTTTCATTGGTAGTCCCTTCTTCTCTCAGGCATATTTGTTTCCTGGGGCAAACAAGTAATGCATTTTGTACTGCACAACTGTACCGCAATTTCTGATATGAATACTCACACCTGTTCTATAATATACACCTGCAAATTCTTCAGAAAATTGATTGTTAACTCAAACGGTTTTTACGGTGAAACGAAATTTCTTTAATTTCTCTGGAGTTACTCCTTAGCTGAACAAGGAGCTTAACCAGATCATTCACTGCAGGTCCAGAAACCAGCCAGGTTGTGATGTTGCTCCGTTGACATAGCATGACATCCGTGCTATCATGCTTTCATGATAACAAATTTCAAGAACAAGGCTACTGAGGACATTTACAATGGCATACAGACTAAAGCTACTTTGAGGATTTGCCCTGAGAAACTGTGGAAGGTAGCCTCGAGGAAACTTGACCTGCTTGATTCCGTTGTATCTCTTGATGAGCTTCGAGTGCCACCCGGAAACAGACTGGAAGCTTTGATGGGACGCAGGAAGGGTCAATTCAGCATCAGGATAAACAGTCAGTTTCGAATTTGTTTCAAGTGGTGTAAAACCGGTCCGGGGGCTGTAGAGATCACCGATTATCATTAAACGTAAAAGGGGAAGAGTAATGATCAGGGTACCAACAAATAGAACACCAACGCATCCCGGAGAGATGCTTCTTGAGGAATTCCTGAAGCCAATGAAAATCACTCAAAGAGAGCTGGCTGATTCAATCCATGTTCCATATCAAAGGATTAACGAGATTATCAATGGACGACGCGGGATCACTCCCAGCACTGCTCTGAGGCTTTCAAGATTTTTTGATGTTTCAGTAGATTTCTGGATGAATCTTCAACTTCGATGGGATCTTTATTTTGCACAGGAATCTGAGGCTGATGAGCTGCGAAGAATAAACCCTTTTCCCTCTCTCTGAGGCATACCGGGAGTTGTTGAGAATTATGCATAGCACTGAAAAACGGGGATAGATTTGTGAAAACTGCTTGCGGGTTTACTCCAGCCCGGAGCTGAGCTGAACAAGGAGTTTATCCAGTTCTTTTTTTCTGGTCCAGGCATCGGCAAGAGGGTGCCGGCTTATCTTACCGTTCTCTACACCGATCATGCATGGAGCGGCATCATCGAAAAGTGCTTTAACAGCACCGTAACCAAGTTTTGTAGCCAGCATTCTATCAGAGGCTGTAGGGCTGCCCCCCCGCTGAACATGGCCAAGAACAGTAACACGGCTTTTCATTCCCGAGTAACCTTCGATTTTTTTTGCTATTTCGTAAGCATTGCCTTCTTCGTCGCCTTCAGCCACAACGAGAATGCTTGACGTTCTGCCTTTTTCGTATCTGTTCTGCAGCTTTCTGCATATCTCAGGGATGTCAGTTTTTGTCTCGGGAATTAGAATTTCCTCGGCCCCGGCTCCGATTCCCACCTCAAGTGCGATAAAACCCGCATATCTGCCCATCACTTCAACAATGAAAAGACGATCATGAGCGGCAGCGGTGTCTCTAACCTTATCGATAGCCTCGAGAGCGGTGTTCACCGCTGTATCAAACCCAATGGTAAAGTCAGTTCCCCAGATATCGTTGTCTATGGTTGCCGGTACTCCAATAACTTTTATGCCATGGTCCCGGTGAAGATCGTTTGCTCCACGAAAACTGCCGTCACCGCCAAATACCACCAGGCCATCTATTTTTCTTTTTTTCAGATTCTCTGCAGCCTTGACCCTGCCCTGGACCGTTCGGAATTCTTCACTTCTTGCAGAGTGAAGAATCGTTCCTCCCCGTTGAAGGATGTTGCTTACATCGGTGGAACGCATGGGGTAAAGATCATTTTCAATCAACCCCTGATAACCACGTCTGACACCAAATACCGAAAGGCCACCGGCGAGTGCTGTCCTCACCGTGGCCCTTATTCCGGCGTTCATTCCCGGGGCGTCTCCACCGCTGGTTAGAACTGCGATTGCTTTCAATCGTCTTTACTCTCCGCTTTTTGCCGGAGAGTCAACAAGCTCGAGAATAACAGCTTCAGCCGCGTCTCCATGACGGGGACCAAGCTTTATTATGCGGGTATAGCCGCCTGGTCTGTCCGCATAGCGGGGACCAAGCTCATTAAATAACTTCTTCACTGGAGCAGAACCGTAAACCATACCGGCAACCAGTCTGCGAGAGTGAACAGTATCTTTCTTACCCTTTGTTATTATTCTCTCGGCAAGACTTCGGGTCGCCTTTGCTCTGGCATGACTGGTAATAATTCTTTCCTCTAGGAAAAGAGATGTTACCAGATTCCGGAGCATCCTGGTTCTAGCGTCCTTTCTTCTGCCCAGCTTGGGAGTTGTTTTCCTGTGGCGCATCTAAACTCCCGATCCTTTCTATATTGCCAGTGAGCGTTTGTGAGACTCCAGCAGTTCCTTGACAACATCCAGAGATGCAGCCCCGAAATTGCGAAGTTCAAGAAGCTCATCAGCAGTCTTGGCTGCCAGCTGGTCAACAGTAGCAATGCCACCGGCTGACAGAATCTTTACATACCTTTTAGAGAGGTCAGTGTCGGCAAGATCCACATCTGCTGCTGGTTCATTCTCAACCACAGGTGCTTCTTCCATTGCATCTTCGTCTGCCTCTAGCTCTTCTATTTCCAATTCAGGTTCCTCAAGACCAATACCAAGTATCATTTCAAAATGCCTCATAAGAATTTTTGTAGAACTCTCAATGGCATCCCTGGGAGAAATGCTTCCATCGGTGGTTACTTCAATATTAAGTTTATCGAAGTCGGTTCTGTCTCCAACTCTAGCACTTTCCACCTCAAAATTGACTTTTTTTACAGGGCAGAACCAGGAGTCAACAAGAATGGTGCCGATCTCACGGCCCTTTCCTGAATTGTACCACTCGTCCTGAGTAATAAAGCCTTTGCCCCGCTGAATATCCACAACAATATCGAGTTCTCCACTGTCTTCCGTGATCTCTGCAATAAGCTGATCAGGATTGGATATGGTAACATCTTCCGGACATTCGAACGATGCAGCAGTATACACACCGACCTTATCGGCTTTAAGAAAAAGCTGAGCTGTTTCGTCACCATCATACTTGACAGAGAGTGATTTCACATTAAGAATAATGTCCGGTACATCTTCAAGCACACCGGTAAGTACACTGAACTCGTGTTCAGCACCCTTGATCGAAACAGAAACCGGTGCTGATCCTTCAAGAGAAGAGAGCATTACCCTGCGAAGAGCGGTTCCAAACGTTCTACCGAAACCTCTTTCAAGAGCAGTAACAGTCATTCTACCATAAGTATCTGTGAGTGTCTCATCGTTCCACTCGATGATATCCGGCAGATGAAGTTTCATGAATTCCATCGTATCCCCCTGAACGCTGAAGTTTTCAGTTACTTGCCTCTGCGTCTCTTGTTAGGCCTGCATCCGTTGTGAGGTATTCTGGTGATATCCTTAACACCGGTAACCTCAAGGTCTGTTGACTGGAGGGCACGAACTGCTGCTTCTCTTCCAGAACCAGGTCCTCTAACCCATACTTCAACTTTTTTCAGCCCAGCTTCAAGAGCCTTTTCAGCAACCTGTACTGAAGCCTGGCTTGCAGCAAATGCAGTACTCTTCCTTGTTCCCTGAACACCTGTCGTACCACCACTGGCCCAGGTAATTACATTCCCATTCTTATCGGAAATGGTAATCACTGTATTGTTAAAAGAAGATTTGATGTGGGCAACACCATGTATGTCAGAAACCTTGGCTATCTTCTTTGTAACTCTACGCGCTTTTCCTTTTGGCATGACTCACCTACTTCCTTTTTCCATGGCCACGCTTGGGACCTTTTCTTGTCCTGGCGTTTGTGTGTGTGCGCTGACCTCTTACTGGAAGGTTCTTTCTGTGCCTGAGGCCACGATAGCAACCAATATCCATAAGTCTCTTACGGTTCATATTCAATTCTGTTCTGAGGGCACCCTCAACCTTATAGTCGTCTTCAATAACCTTACGGAGAGCCGCTACGTCGGTTTCCGTAAGAGTATCAGTGCTTCTTTCAAAAGGAATTCCTGCTTTAGTAAGAATCTCTTTTGAAGAAGTCATACCGATACCGTGAATGTATGGCAGCGCGTATAAAACCATCTTGTTACGCGGCAGATCCACACCTGCTATTCTCGCCACTTCTTACCTCCGTTAATGCCGCCCGGCGGCTATCCCTGTCTCTGTTTGTGACGAGGATTTCGGGAACAAATAACAAATACTTTTCCCTCTCTTCGTACAATTCGACAATATTCGCAAATCTTTTTTACTGAACTGCGTACTTTCATCTCTTTTACCTCACTTGTACCTGTAAGTGATCCGTCCTCTGCTCAGATCATAAGGGGACAATTCAACTGTCACCCTGTCTCCGATCAGAATACGAATGTAGTGCATCCTCATCTTGCCTGACACATGACAGAGAACAACATGTCCCTCCGGCTTATCAAGTTCGACGCGACACATGCTGTTTGGAAGAGTTTCAAGAACTGTTCCGTCAACAACTATGCCCGGTTCTTTCGCCATCTTGTCCTCTCCATCCTGTCAAGGAAGTGCAAATATCTTTATAAAAGACTATGCTGTCAATATTTCCGGAGAATTACCGTTGATCATGATGGTATTCTCTGCATGAGCAGAGAGACTTCCATCATCGGTGACAACAGTCCAACCGTCCTTCAAAACCCTTACTTTTGCAGCTCCGGCATTCACCATTGGTTCTATTGCCAGCAAAAGCCCGTTACTAAGCTTCATGCCTTTTCCCGCTTTGCCGTAATTTGGCACTTGCGGTCTTTCGTGAAGTTTTTTACCAATTCCGTGCCCCACCAGCTGATGAACCACACTGAATCCATTTGACTCCACGTAACTCTGTACAGCATATCCGATGTCTCCCACATGATTACCCTGAATAGCCGCTGCTATTCCCAGATTCCTTGCTTCATAAGTAACTTCAACAAGTCTTCTGACTTCAGAGGAAACGCTTCCCACAATAATTGTGTCGGCAGCATCACCATGGTAACCGTTCTTGTAGGCACCAACATCAATACTTACTAAATCTCCATCCTTAACAACTCTTTCAGCGGATGGAATGCCATGCACAACTTCGCGATTAATTGATACACAAACCGCAGCAGGATAGCCATTGTAATTGAGGAAGGAGGGAACTGCACCCTCTGTCCTCATGATATCCCTTCCCAGTGCATTGATCTCCGCCGTGGTAACACCCGGCTCTATAAACTGCGCCAGTTCCGTAAGAACTTTCCTTACGATCCTGCACGATTCCCTTACCGAATCTACATCTCTTTTCAGAGTGACTATTCCCATTTCTGAAGCGCCTTTGCTATTTTGCGTGTCACTTCAGCAGGGGAACCTGTTCCATCAACTCTGATCATTCTATCAGAATAGTAATGGAGCAGCGGTTCAGTTTGCCTCCGGTAAACATCAAACCGATGATGGATCACCGCTGGGGCATCATCAGCTCGTCTGTAATTCTCTACTTTGTCCTGTCTCTGAGAGCGCCTGAGAGTAAGCCTTTCTTGGGCTACTTCCAACGGAACATCCAGAAACAGTGCGCAGGTCAGTTTTGTACCCAGATTGTCCAGGTGCAGATCAAACATCCTGGCCTGTGCAACATTTCGCGGGTAGCCATCAACCAGGAATCTGTTCAGCCCTTCAATGGCCTTGAACAGAACATAGTTGGCGGTGATATCGTCCACCAGACTACCCGCAGCAATTGTATCACCGATCCTCCTGCCTATACGGGTTCCATCCAGAACCTTGGCTCTGAACATTTCTCCCGTAGAGATATGTGTCAAACTGTAACCTGTTGCCAGCTCAGCTGCCTGAGTGCCTTTGCCTGACCCTGGAGAACCGAAGAATGCTATTCTCATCGTCTTCCGCGTATCCTTCCCTTGGTAAGGAATCCGTCGTAATGTCTCATAAGCAGGTGGGTCTCTATCTGTCTGAGTGTTTCAAGAGCAACACCCACAACAATCAGAAGACTGGTTCCACCGAACATGAAGTTAAGACCTACATAACGCATCATCAACATTGGAAGTACCGCTACAGCAGCAAGGAAAAGTGCGCCGGGCAGAGTAACTCTTACCAGCACCTTCTCTATGTACTTTGCTGTGCTCTTTCCAGGCTTGCGACCGGGAATGAACCCACCCTGCTTCTTCATGTTATCAGCCAGGTCCTGCGGATTGAAAACCATGGCAGTGTATACATAGGCAAACAGAATGATAAGCGTTGTATAAATTGTGATGTAGACCGCTCCACCCGGTGCCATCCATGTGTTTACCCACCCTGAAATGTCACTGTTCGGGAAGAACATGGCAAGAGTGGATGGAAACATCATGAAAGACTGGGCGAAGATCACAGGAATAACACCTGCGGTATTCAATCTGAGAGGTATGTGGGTACTCTGGCCTCCATAGACCTTTCTTCCCCTGACCTGCTTCGCATACGACACTGGAATTCTTCTTTGTGCCTCAGTCATTATCACAACAAAAGTGACCACAATAAACATAAACGCAATCAGAAAGATCCCAGTAATAAAACTGGTCTGCTGAAGAACAAAAATGTCCTGGTACAGGGTACTTATGTCAGCGGGAATTCTGCCAACAATACCAGCGAAAATGATAAGGCTTATGCCGTTACCAATCCCGCGCTCACCGATACGCTCACCCAGCCACATAACAAATATTGTTCCTGTAACCAGGGTAATAACAGTTTGTATTGTAAACGCGATACCAGGATTGGGAACAACCCCAGGCACCTGAGTATTCATACTGGCAATGTACTGACTAATTCCCAGGCCCTGTATAGTGGCCAGAAGAACCGTTCCATACCTGGTGATCTCGGTCATTTTCTGACGGCCTGCCTCTCCCTCTTTCTTCAATTTCTCGAAGTAAGGAAGAACAGACCCCAGAAGCTGTACGATAATAGAGGCAGAGATGTAAGGCATGATCCCAAGAGCAAAAATACTAGCTCTTCGAAGCGCTCCACCCACAAAAAGGTCGAACATGCCCATAACTCCACCACCACTGGAAAATGCCTCCTGCAGAGCATGGCTGTTGATACCGGGTACCGGGATAAATCCACCAAGGCGGTAGATCGCCAGTAACCCGAACGTATAGAAAATCTTCTTCCGGAGTTCCGGGATCTTCATTACGCTGTCAAAGCCGCGCATCAGCTAAGCACCTCCACTGTACCTCCGGCTTCGGTAATAGCTTTTTCAGCACTTGCAGTGTACGCATCAGCACACACTGTAAGACCGTGTTCAAGCTGTCCGTGCCCGAGGATTTTTACAGGCTTCATCCTTGAAGAGATGAGACCTGCATCTTTAAGTAAATCAGGCGTAACCACCGAGTCTTTCTCGAACCGGTTAAGCATGCCTATATTCACAACCTGGTACGTGATTGCATGGCGGGCATTACTGAAGCCCTTATGTGTCATACGGCGCTGAAGTGGCATCTGCCCACCCTCGAACCACGGGTGAACCGTTGCTCTTGCCTTCTGACCTTTATGACCCTTACCAGCGGTACCGCCATTTCCGGTTCCAAGACCGCAACCTCTGCGTTTGCGACCCTTCTTGGCGCCCTGCGCCGGACGAAGATGCTGAAGCCTTCTCATGCGTCCACCTCCTCTACCTTAAGAAGATGTTTTACCTTGAAGATCATTCCCCTGATCTGAGGCGTATCGTTGTGTAGCTTTGAGGAGTTCATCTTACCAAGACCCAGAGCTTCAAGAGTTCTCTTCTGGATGCCCTGACGGCCGATAGCACTTCTAACCTTTGTCAACCGAAGCTTCTTTTCAGCCATTAGCCTTGCTCCTTTCAGCGACGATCTTGCGCCTGACGGAGCTGATATGATCGATGGTAATAAGATCTTTCAATCCGGCCATAGTCGCCTTTGTAACGTTATGGGGGTTGTTCGATCCCTGTGCCTTTGTAAGTACATCCTTAACGCCGGCACATTCCATAATAGCGCGTACGGGACTTCCAGCAATTACTCCGGTACCAGGGCTGGCAGGTCTTAAAAGCACCTTGCCTGCGCCATAGTTACCAATAATAAGATGTGGAAGTGTACGGTTGTCCACCAGTGGCACCTTGATCATAGACTTCTGGGCATTCTCTGTTGCTTTTCTGATTGATTCAGGAAGCTCAGTTGCCTTGCCCAGGCCAATACCAACTCTGCCATTCTGATCGCCTACTGCAACAATGGCATTGAAACCAAAGGTTCTTCCACCCTTGGTAACTTTTGCGCATCGGTTCACTGTGATCAGCCTGTCAATAAGACCGGCTTCTTCAATAGCAGAAGGCCTGCGTTCCTTTTTCTGCCCCTTTTTACCCCTGGAATCCCTGGAATTCCGAGAGTTTCTGGGATTTCTGTCGTTTCTTTCCGTTTTTTGTTCCATCAGTGTCCCCCTAGAATTCCAGTCCGCATTCGCGGGCCTTCTCCGCCAGAGCTTTCACTCTGCCGTGATAGGGATGTCCACCT